>DASUOW010000015.1:0-13197 GCA_036276435.1 Gemmatimonadales bacterium | reverse complement strand
GGCACCGCCGCGCGCGAGAAGCTCGAGGCCGCCCTCGCCGAGGGCCCCTTCACCTCGATCACCGACGTGGTGCAGCGCACGCGCCTCGATCGCGGCAGCCTGCGCGCACTCGCCGAGGCGGGCGCGCTCGACGCGTTCGTGGCGCACGAGCCACCGGAGCGGCGCCGGCGGGCCGCGCTGTGGGAGGTGCTGCGCGCCGAGCAGGGAGGGCATGGCCCGCTGTTCGAAGGGGTGCCGCCGGACGCGCCCGCCATGCCGTCGATCGTTCCCGCGATGACGCCCTACGAGATCACCGAGGCCGACTACCGCATGACCGCGCTCTCGCTGCACGGCCATCCGCTGCTCCACCTGCGGCCGCGGCTGCGGAAGGCGGGCGTGACGACGGCGAGCGACCTGCGGCGGCGGACCGGCGGCGCCGTCGTCGTCGCCGGCCTCGTCATCTGCCGCCAGCGGCCGGGCACCGCGAAGGGCTTCGTGTTCCTCACGCTCGAGGACGAGACGGGCATGGTGAACGTGGTGATCCGTCCCGACCGTTTCGAGAAGCAGGCGCTGCTCATCGCGCGCAGCCCGCTGCTGCTCGTGCGCGGGCGGCTGCAGGCGGAGGGGGCGGTGATCAACGTGCGGGCGGAGGAGTTCGAGGTGCTCACGGCGCCGGTGGGCGCGGAGCACGCGCAGCGGCACGACTTCCATTGAATCGGCGGTGCGGGGACGTTACGCTACGCGCGCCTCCACACCGAGCCCACGTGTCCCGCGTCATCCTGTCCGTGCTGGTCCTCCTCTCCAGCACGGCACCGCTCGCGGCGCAGCAACCGGCCGACAGCACCGCTCCCGCGTCGCCTCCGCCCGCGGCCGCCGACAGCACCGCCTTCCGTCCGCATCCGCTGCATGCCTGGGAAGTGGGCGCCGTGGCGGCGCTGGGCGCGCTCACCATCGCCGTGGTGGACGAGCCCGCCCGGGAATGGGCGCAGGATCCGGCGCACCGCAGCGGCACCGCGGACGACGTCGCCGACGTGGTCCGGGTATTCGGGCAGTGGAGCGGCGTGCTGGTGGTGACGGGCGGACTGGTGGGGACCGGGCTCGTCGCGCACCAGCCGAAGATCCTGCACGCGGGCCTCCGGGTGGGCGCGTCGGTGCTGGTGTCCGGTGTGGTGACCCAGGGCGCCAAGTGGGCGTTCGGCCGGACGCGGCCCGATTCGACCGACGACGAGTGGGAGTTCCAGCCGTTCTCCGGCAACGAGTCGATGTGGTCGGGACACTCCGCCTTCGCGTTCGCGATGGCCACGTCGCTGTCGCAGGACATCGATCGTCCCTGGGCCACCGTCGGTCTCTACACCCTCGCCACCGCCACCGCGTGGTCGCGCGTCTACGACAACAAGCACTGGGTGAGCGACGTCGTGGTGGGGGCGGCGGCGGGGATCGTGGGCGCGAAGCTGGCGACGGGGCGGTGGACGCTCTTCGGCCTGCGGGCCCCGGTGCCGCTGGCGACGGGGGGGCGAGTCGGGCTCATGTGGAGCGGGACGTTCTGAGACGACAAAGCGTTCCTTGTCCCCGCTACGCCGTCACCCGCCACGCATGCGTGTACACCACGTGCGACTCCCGCCGCGAGAACCCGCACAGCGTCAGGTTCGCCTCGTGCGCCATGCGCACCGCGAGCCCCGTGGCCCCGCTCACCGTGACGAGCAGCGAGGTGCCGAGCATCGCGGCCTTGTGCACCATCTCGAAGCTGGCGCGGCTCGTCACCACGACGAAGCCCGACTGAGGGTCGGTGCCGCGGGTGCGCAGCGCGCCGATGAGCTTGTCGAGCGCGTTGTGGCGGCCCACGTCCTCGCGCACCAGGTCCACGTCGCCGTCGTAGCTCGACCACCCGGCGGCGTGCACCGCGCCGGCCTGCCGGTTGAGCTCCTGTCGTTCCACCAACTGGTCCAGCGCCCGATGGATGGCGCGTCCGCTCACCTCGCGTCCGCGGCCCACGGCCGGCACCGGCCGCAGCACCGCGTCCACACTCTCGCTCCCGCACACGCCGCAGCCCGTGCGTCCCGAGATGCGCCGCGTGCGGCCCTCGATCTCGGTCATGCACGCCGCCGCCACCGTCACCTGCATCTCGATCCCGCGCGCGTGCGGCAGCGCCGCGATCGACGTGATGTCGTCCACCGAGCCCACCAGGCCCTCGGTCAGGCTGAAACCGGTCACGAAGTCGATCAGGTTGGTGGGTGTCGTCATCATGACGACGTGCGGCACGTCGTTGTAGACGATGGTGACCGGGCATTCCTCGGCCACCATGTCGGTGCGCTCGGACGCGACGCCCCGCTCCCAGCGCACCACCTGGTGCGGCACGAGGGGGTCGGCGGTGCCGAGGCGCTCGAGGGCGCCGGGTTGGGTGAGCCAGCGGGTGTCGGTACTCATCGGATGCTCCCTCGAAATCAGCGGGGCCGGGAGGTCCCGGCCCCGTGAGGGAAGTCTAACGCGATCGCGTGCTCACGGGTGCAGCTTCTGCAGCACCAGCTTCGCAAGCAGGCCCGCATGGTCGGACGGCCACATGCCCGTGGCGCTGCGGTCGGTCGGCTCGTCACCGAAGACCTCGATGTCGAACGGGCCCAGGCCGTAGCCCGCGGCCGGGCGCGCCATCACGTAATCGATGCGCTTGACCAGCGTGGGCGAGGTGTTGCGGAGCGCCGGGTCGTCCTGGCAGCAGGTGTAGCCGGCGGCCGTGCTGCCGTACTGCTGCTGCAGCAGGTCGATGAAGCCCGCGCCGGTGAGCTGGGCGTACCATGTCGAGGTAGGCAGCAGGTTGAGGTCGCCCGCGATGATCACCGGGAGGCCGGTGCCGTTCGCGGCGTCGAGCAGTTCGGAGATCTGCGTTGGGTTGCTGCCGGCGGGCCAGCTGGGCTCGGGGTGGGTGCCGATGTAGCGCCACGTCTTGCCGCGCAGCGTGAGGTCGGCAGCAATGAAACCGCGCGACTGGTACACCACTTCGTTCAGGCCGACCGCGAAGGTATCGGCGACCACGTTCGCCACGGCGACGTTCTTCCGCACGAACAGCGCGTCACGGTCGTAGTACGTCGCGAAGATGGTGCCCGGCGGCAGCGGCAGGGCGAACAGCTCGCTGATCGGGATCGGCGCGTACGTGAGCGGCAGCGAGTCGACGAGCTTGTAGGGCAGGCCGCGCTTCGCCAGCTCCTCCGTGAAGATCGCAAGGAAGTCGGTGCGGCTGTCGGCGAACGGAAGCCCGAGGATCTGCAGGCCCTGCCGCTGGATCGTCACCATCTCCTGCAGGCTGACGACGTCGGGGTTCTGCGCCTCGATTTCTTGCGCCATGCGGGCCGCGCGCTCGCGCCAGTCGGTGGCGTCGAGGGTTGCCATGGCGACGGCAAGCGAGTCGACGAAGTAGGCCGGGTTGCCCGAGCCCGACGTCTGGATCAGGCCGATGACCAGGTTGTCGATGTTGAAACCGGGGTAGACGTTCTGCTGGTAGACGCGGATGGGCATGGCGCCCTCACCCGCGCTGGCGATCATCGTCTCCCAGTTCGTGCCAGCAGCGAGGTCTCCGGCAGGCAGCGGGGTCGGGCCGGCGTTGTCGGACGTGTTGCACGCCACGGCGAGCAGCGCCGTGGCGATGGGCAGAAGAAGACGTCTCATGGGAGCCTCCGTGCTGTGTTGGGCAGTGGATCGGCGAGTGACGCGCCGAGTCTGCACCTGCCCGGTCAAGCGGACATCAAGAGCTGATCAAGACGGCAACCCGGACCTTGGCACTCCGATTTGCGGTCGGGCCGGATTGGTCACGATCACGGTAGTGCGAAGGGGTCAAGCGGGAGTCAAGTCTTTTCAGGCGGGATGGTTGAGCGATGCGCGCCTGCAAGCTGTTGCGGGCGCGCGAGATGACGGGGGCTATCCGCGCAGCTTGCGCCGCAGGACGGCGGCGTCGAACGGCACCGAGTGGATGTTCTCCTCCACGATGGCGCGGTCGTCCGGGGTGCGGACCATGCGCGTGAAGTAGAGCGTCCGGCCGTCCGGCGAGAGGCCCGGCGCGAACTCGACGGCGGGCGTGTTCACGTCGTCGCCGAGCCGGACCGGGGCGCTCCAGCCTTCTCCCTCGCGGAAGGCGATGTAGAGGTCGCCACGCCCCGCACCGCCCGCGCGGGACGACATGAAGATGAGGAACGACTCGTCGGGCGCGACGAGCGGGTTGCTGTCGGCGCTGTCCGAGTCGAGCGCGGCGAGACGCTGCTCGGGCCCATACGTCGTCCCCCGCCGCGGGACGCGCACGATGGCGGAGTTGCGGGTGCCATCGGGGTGCACGGTGAAGTAGAGCGTGCCGTTCCGCGTCGTGGAGGTGAAGTACTCGGCGCGGCCGATGCCGGCGAGCTCCCGCAGCGGCCGGGCCTCGCCCCATCCGTCACCCGTGCGGTCCATCACCCACGTGCGCGGCGAGCGCTGCGCCGAGTCACCCGGGCTGAACGGCCGGTTCGAGTTGAACCACAGCTGCGTGCCGTCCGGCGACACGAAGGCGTCGAAGTCGCGCCACCGCCCCGAGAACGGCGCCACGACGGGGTCGGACCAGCCGGTCGCGGTCCGGGTGGACTGGTACACGGTCAGCGATGCGCGATCGGGGGTGGAGCGGTTGAAGTAGATGGTGCGGCCATCGGGCGTGAACGTGGTGCCGAACACGTTGCCCGTGGAGATCATGCCGGGGGCGAACACCGTGGCCTGCTGCACGACAGCCAGCAGGCCGAGGAGGGCGGCGAGGCGGATCGGCATGAATGGACGGGCTCCCGCAGGGTGGTGGATGCCTGACCTACGGGAACGCTGCCGTCAGGTTTCGCCGGCGATCAGACGCTCGTCATGGCGTCCGCGGCAGTCCCAGCGCCGGGTTCTGCGGGAAGAAGTCGAACGGGCGCAGCTCGAAGTCGTGCCACGCCGTCGGCATCACCGGCCAGTCCTCGGCGCGCGGCACGTGGTGGAAGCCGAGCGTGTACCACGCCACGATGTCGGTCGCCTCGATGCGGCGGTCGGCGCGCGTCCAGGCGGGGAGCCCGAATTCGCCGTTGCTGAACGTCGGGTAGTCGCCGGCGGCGTAGCGCTCGGTGGCCGAGTACGGCGTCACCCAGAGGTGGTGGCGGATGAAGCCGGCGCGCCGCTGTGACCAGTCGTCGTCGGCGAGGAGCGACATCGCGTTGTGGCCCGCGGCGATCTCGTAGCTGGTGGCGTAGCCGAGCGGCCCGCGCGTGTCGGCGCTGATGACGCGCCACAGCGCGGGCGCGTGCATGTTCATGTCGAGCTGCGCCCCCTTCTCGGTGCGCGCGATGCGCTCCTGCACCGTCCAGAGGCTGCGCCGCGGGTGCTCGTCCGGCAGGCGCACCCGCGCGAGCGAGTCCACGGCGAGCGAGTTGCTGGTGCCGTCGACGTCGAGGTCGAGGCGGAACGAGAAGAAGTGGTCGTGGTTCACGCCCACCACGCCGGGGGCAAGCAGGCGGCCGAACGCATCGTCCCGCGGGGCGACGGCGTCGGCGCGGGCGCCCTGGTCCATCGCGATCATGCGGCTCGGCACCGGCTTCACCTCGAGGATGCCGGTGGCGCCGACCGCGACGCGGAGGCTGCCGTTCTGCTGGAACACCCAGTCGAACAGGTAGTCGTAGTTGCCCACCGTCGCGACCATGCGCAGCACCAGGTCGCGCGCGGGGCGGCCCGCCGAGCTCTCCGAGTTCTCCTCGCCGTGCCGCCACGCCACCTGGCCCGAAGCCCGCTCGAACAGGCACGCCACCCGCCGCTTGATCATCGGCGTGCCGCGGCCCGTCATCACCTGCGCGTCGATGTACGAGGCGTGCGCGGGACAGTCGATGCCCGGCTCGAGCGACTCGGCCATCCCCTCCGCCGCGTACTCGCCGGCATCGAGGAAGACGCGGTCGTACCAGCCCGTCGTCGAGTCCATGTAGGGCACGAAGATCTCGCTGAGGTGCCCCTGGTACAGCACCGAGCGCTCGCGGTCGCCGTCCACCCAGCGCACGCGCGAGACCACCAGGCCCACCCGCGGGTCCACGCGCACGTGGAACTTCCAGTGCTGCCAGCTCACCTCGCCGCCCTGGCGCGTGAAGCCGGGGCCCATCGGCTGGCTCACGACGAGCGGATGGGTGGCGTCGGCGGCGCCCACCGCCTCGTCGGTGAAGTCGTAGCTGTCGCGACCGGGACGTCCGGTGCCGACGTCCACGACCCGCAGCACCTTCTTGGTGGCGCGATCCACGAGGATCGTGAGCCCGGGGATCTGCCGGCTCCAGCTGTTGTAGGTGCCGAAGCGGTCGCTGCAGGAGCCGCGCAGCACCACGTGGTCCTTGTGTTCGGCGGTGCCGAAGTAGCCCGCCGGGCCGCCGCCGCAGCGAATGGTCGCAAGATCGGTGATGCCGCGCCGGGCGAGCGCAGCCCGCACCTGCGGATCGGCCTTGATCGCGGTGCCGACCTCCTCGTACTCGCCGAAGTCGACGGGCGCCTGCATGCCGGGCATGCTGTCGAACGAGAGCACGCGGCGGCGCGGCACGTCCACCACCGCCTCGAACGTGCGGATGCCCTTCCGCAGGGTGACGCGCGCCTCGCGCCGGAACCTGCCGCCCGGCTTCCACGACAGCACCTCCGCCTTGGGCGGCTCGCGCAGCGTGACCTCGGAGAACGCCGTCGTCGAGTCGAGCCGGCCCGCGTCGCGAAGCGTCTCGTACACGGCCCAGTACTCGGCGGACTGGAGGCCGTCGAGCGGATGGGTCGGCACGGCCTGCTGGGCGGCCAAGGGATGGACGAGCCACAGGAACAACAGGAGCCCGGCGAGCGGGGCTGCACGGTGCATCTGAACCTCCGGCGGGAGAACAGTGCAGCCCCGATTCACCGCCGGGGAAGGCGGTGAGCGAGCAGGCTGGGACTGGGAGTCGTGATGGGGACCGACATAGCATACGTCCCCGGCCACTGGCGAACAATGTCGCCGAGCCGTGCATTGCGCTCGCAGGCGGCATTCCCCGCAGTCCCACGCTATTTTCTCGCCCGTGATGGAACCCTTCCGCCCCACCGATCAGGTCGTCGAACGGCTGGCCGCTGCTCTGGCCGGCACCTATGTGCTGCAGCGCGAGCTGCACGGCGGCGGGATGAGCCGCGTCTTCGAGGCGGTCGAGTCGGCGCTGGGCCGCAGCGTCGTGGTCAAGCTGCTCGCGCCGAGCATCGCCGCCGAGATCAACGCGAGCCGGTTCCAGCAGGAGATCCGCCTTGCCGCCAACCTGCGCCATCCACACATCGTGCCGGTGCTGAGCACCGGCAGCGCGGACGGCATGCTCTACTACACGATGCCGTACATCCGCGGCGAGTCGCTGGCGACGCGGCTGGGCCACTCGCCGCCGCTCGGGGTGGCCGAGGCGCTCAACATCGCCGCGGAAGTGGCCGACGCGCTGGACTACGCCCATCGCCACGACGTCGTCCACCGCGACATCAAGCCGGGGAACGTGCTCCTCGAGGGCGACCACGCGGTGGTGACCGACTTCGGCATCGCCCGTGCGGTCGCGCGGGACGAGACGGTGCCGGCCACGGTGCTGACCCAGGCGGGGTTCGTGCTGGGGACGCCGCACTACATGAGCCCCGAGCAGGGCAGCGGCGACGCCGTGGATGGCCGCAGCGACATCTACGCGCTCGCCTGCGTGCTGTACGAGATGCTGGCGGGCGCGCCGCCCTTCGCGGGCAGCACCATGCAGTCGCTGCTGGTGCAGCACCTCGTGCATCCACCGCCGCCGATCACGCGTCCCCACGTGCCGGTCGGGCTGCACGAGGTGGTGCGGACCGCGCTCGCCAAGTCGCCCGGCGCGCGCTTTCCCACGGCGGCGGCGTTCCGCGACGCGCTGCTGGCGGTGGACCTGCGCGACGTCCCCGCGGAGGAGGCGTCCCGCCGCACGCCGCCCCGCATGCCGATCTCGACCGCCACCCGGACCACCTCGCCGTCCGGTCCCATCGATTCGGTCGCGGTGCTGCCCTTCGCCAGCTCGGCGGCCGACTCGGACGACGAGTACCTCGCCGACGGCATCACGGAGAGCATCCTCAACCGGCTCACCCGCATCTCGGGGCTCCGCGTGGTGCCGCGCTCGACGGTCTTCAGCTACAAGCGGCGCGACGTGGATGCGCTCGCCGTGGGTCGCGAGCTGCGCGTGCGCGCGCTGGTGACCGGCCGCGTGGTGCAGCGGGGCGACCAGCTCATGGTGAGCGCCGAGCTGACCGACAGCGCCAGCGAGTCCCAGCTCTGGGGGGACCGCCTGGTGCGTCGCTCCACCGACATCTTCGCGGTGCAGGAGGAAGTGGCGACGGAGATCGTGAAGTCGCTGCGGCTCCGCCTGAGCGCCGAGGAGAGCCGCGAGCTGGTGCGGCGGCAGACGGAGGACTCCGAGGCCTACCACGCCTACCTGCGCGGGCGGCACCAGTGGAACAAGCGCACGCGCGAGGGCTTCCAGCTCGCGTTGCGCCACTTCCAGGAGGCGATCGACCACGACCCCGCCTACGCGCTGGCGTACACCGGCCTCGCCGACACGTACAACGTCCTCGGCTACTACAACTTCGCGCCGCCGCGCGAGGTGTATCCGCGCGCCACGGCGGCCGCGCAGAAGGCGCTCGAGCTCGATCCGGGCCTGGCGGCGGCCCACGCGTCGCTGGGCTACACCCGGCTGTTCTTCGACTGGGACTGGGAGGGTGCCCGCAGCTCGTTCGAGCAGGCCATCGCGCTCGACCCGGGCTATGCGAGCGCGCACCAGTGGTACGCGTGGTACCTGCTCGTGACCGGCCGGCTCGAGGAGATGATCGCGGCGATGCGCACGGCGCTGCAGCTCGACCCGCTGTCGCCCATCATCAACGCGCACATGGGCTATGCGCTCTTCTGGGCGGGCCGCCACGACGAGGCGCTGGCCCAGTTGCAGAACGCGCTGTCGCTCGACGCCGACTTCGCCCTCACCTACTGGCCGCTGGGCGCGGTGCACGTGTGGAAGGGCAACGGCGAGGAGGCGATCCGCGCCTTCCGGTCGCTGGTCGAGCTGACCAAGGGGGCGCAGGGCCTCGGCTACCTCGGCATGACGGCGGGCAAGTTCGGCCGGACCGACCTCGCCCGCAGTGCCCTGGCGCGCCTCGAGGAGGCGGCGCGCGAGCGCTACGTGTCGCCGCTCGACCTCTCCATCTGCCACGCCGGCGTCGGCGACTACGAAGCCGCGTTCGAGTGGCTCGATCGCGCCTTCGATGACCGGGTGAGCGACGTGGTGCGGCTGACCGTGCTGCCGTGGCCGGTCGACATGCGGAACGACGCGCGGTTCGTGGCGGCGCTGGCGCGGCTCAGGCTGACGCCGTAGCTCGCGGTCCCGCTACGCCGGGAGCACGAGGCTGCGACCGAGTCGCACCACGGTGTCCGGCAGCGCCTCCACGTCCGCCTCCGTGGTGTTGAAGTTCACGATGCACGCCCGCAGCAGGTAGCGACCGCGCACGACGGCGTTGGACACGAACGCCTCGCCCGAGTTCTGGAGCCGGTCCAGCAGCGCTTCGTTGAGTGCGTTGAGCCGCAGCTCTCCCTCGCGCGTGCCGACGGTGGGGCGCAGCTCGGCCGGCACGTAGCGGAACGTGGTGATGCTGAGCCCCTGCGTGCACGGCTCGAGCTCGGGATGCGCCGACACGAGCGCGTGGAGCCGCTCGCTCAGCCGGATGTCGTCCCGGATCATGCGCACGTAGCCGTCGCGCCCCGCGTGCTGCAGCGCCAGCCACACCTTGAGCGCCCGGAAGCCGCGCGAGTTCTGCGGGCCGTAGTCGACGTAGTTGATCGCCTCCTGGCCAAAGTGATAGTACGGGGGATGGTACGCGAAGGCGTCGCGGAGGCGTCCCGCGTCGCGCACCAGCGTGCATCCCGCCTCGATGGGGGCGTAGAGCCACTTGTGCGGGTCGAGCGCGACGGAGTCGGCGAGCGCCATCGCGGCGAAGTCGTCGGACGCGCCGGGGACGGCGGCGGCGAAGGCGCCGTATGCGCCGTCGACGTGGAACCAGACACCGGCCTCGCGACAGAGGGCGGCGATCTCGCGCAGCGGATCGACGGCGCCCGTGCTCACCGAGCCCGCGGTGCCGATCACCATCATCGGCACGTCGCCCGCCGCCCGGTCCTGCTGCAGTGTGGCGCGCAGGGCCCCGACGTCCATCCGGAGCCGGTCGTCCGTCGGGATCCAGCGGATCGCGTCGGTGCCGAGGCCTGCGAGATCGGCGGCCTTCTGGATCCACGTGTGGGTCTCCGCGGACGCGTAGACGCGCAGGCGCCGCGCGGCGGGATCGGCCAGTCCCTTCGTGCGGATGTCCCAGTCGGCGGCGGCGCGGCGCGCCGCGAGCAGGCCGACGATGTTCGCCATGTTGCCGCCGCTCACGAGGAGCCCGCCGCAGGTGGCGGGATAGCCGACCAGTTCCGCGATCCAGCGCACCGTCTGCGCCTCGATCTCGGTGGCCATCGGTCCGAGCCGCCAGGCGCCGACGTTCGCGTTCACGGCGGCGGCCAGCAGGTCGCCGAGCATGCCGATGGGCGCGGGCGAGCTGGTGATGTAGCCGAAGAATCGAGGGTGGCCGTTGAAGAGCGAGTGCTCGAAGAGCAGCCGCGTGGTGCGCGCGAGCAGCGTCGCCGCGTCGGTGCCGTCCGCGGGGAGCGGGGCGGAGGCGTCCAGGAGGGCCTGCACCTCGTTCGGCGACTCGGCGCGCGTCACCGGTCGTCCGGGGAGCGACGGCAGGAAGTCGGCGACCGCGTCGACGAGGGCGTAGCCGACCCGGCGGAACTCGTCGGCGTCCATGTGGAGCGGGACCTCGCGGGCGGTCTCGAGCGACGGCATGGTGGGACTCCCGAGGCGGGTGGAGCGTGGGCCCCGATCTGCCGGGGGATCTCGATGGCCTGCCTAACTATAAGGCGCGGATCGGGGCGTGCGCGGCTCACGCCGCATGTCACAGGGGGTGCCTAGACTGGTCCACAACCCAGCAAGGACCAGCGCATGCCCGTGATCGAGGCCGCCGGCGAGTCACTCCATCCCGAGGCCAACTGCTACGCGGTGCCCGGCATTCCCGGCCTCACGGCCGGCGAATACCCGGGTGCACGGCACCGGCAGGACGCACTCGTGAAGCTCCACACCTTCAAGGCGGCCGGGATCAGCGCCTTCATCGATCTCACCGAGGATCGCGAGGAGCTGCGGCCCTATGCCGTGCTCATCCCGGAAGTGTGGCCCGACCCGGCGACGCGTCCGCTGCACTTCCGCCTTCCCGTGCGCGATCTCGGCGTCCCGCTGCAGCCCGAGCTGATGCGCGCGATCCTCGACACCATCGACACCGTGCTCGCGCAGGGGCACCGCGCGTACGTGCACTGCTGGGGCGGCGTGGGGCGCACCGGTACGGTGGTGGGATGCTGCCTGGTGCGGCGCGGGCTCGATGGGGACGCGGCGCTGCAGCAGGTGCAGGCGCTCTTCGCCGGCACGCGGAAGGGGCGCCGCACGGGGCGCCGGTCGCCCGAGACGCCGGAGCAGGGACACTACGTCCGGTCGTGGGCGCTGCACGAGCGGCGTCGCGCGGAGCCCGTGCAGCCGGTGGCGGGTGGAGCGCCGCTGCGCGACATCGTGGGGCGGCTCCGTCCCGGCGATCCCGTCGTGCACCGGGGCCTGGCGATGGTGCCGCTCTTCGGCGACGTGCCGCGGCGCGTCGAGTACCTGACGTTCGGCGAGGCGGTACGCGCGGGCACATGCCGCGTCACCGAGATGAGCGAGGGCGGCAGCGTGCCGCAGCTCATGCTGGTGAACTCCGGCGCGCTGCCCGTGCTCCTGCTCGACGGCGAGGAGCTGCTCGGGGCCAAGCAGAACCGGATCGTAAACCTCACCATCCTCGCGCCCGCGATGCGCAACCTCGCCATCCCGGTCTCGTGCGTGGAGATGGGCCGCTGGCAGTACCAGAGCCGCGAGTTCGGCGAGTCGCCGCGCACCATGTATCCCCATGCGCGCGCCGCGAAGATGGCGCAGGTGTCGGCGTCGCTCGACCGCGGCGAGCGGCACGCCGACCAGGGGGCCGTGTGGAGCGAGATCGCCGCGAAGGCCGAGCGCATGGCGGCGCCGTCGGCGACCTCGGCGATGTCGGACATCTTCGTGCGGCACGGTGAGACGATCGAGGAGTACGCCGGACAGTTCGCGGCGCAGGACGGCCAGGTGGGTGCGGTGTTCGTCATCGGCCGCAGGGCGGTGGGCCTCGACCTGTTCGACGCGCCGGCGACGCTGCGGACCTACCTGCCCAAGCTGATCCGCGGCTACGCGCTCGACGCGCTCGACGCCGAGCTGGGCCGGGGAGGCACGATGCGGGCCGGCGGCGGCGTGTCGATTGCCCTCGCGGAACGGTTTCTCGGCGCGCTCGCGGAGTGCGGCGCCCAGACGTATCCGGCGGTGGGCCTCGGACAGGACCTGCGCCTCCGCGGGGACGGGCTCACGGGGGCCGCGCTGCAGGTGGAAGAGACGTTCGTGCACCTCGGCGCCTTCGACGTGGGGCAGCACCGCCGCCACTGAGCCTACAGTGCGCGCTTCCGATGTCGGGCGCGCTGCCGACGCTCCCATGTCGTGACATGTAACGAAGCCGTCGGAGGCGTGATGGCGCCTTCCGGCGGCGCACGGCGCGCCGTAGTGTTCCCGGCATCCTCACACACAGCGCAGCGCGTATGTCCCTGGACTTCGAATACGGCGTGCTCTTCCGCGCCCGGACGGGCGCCACCGAGCTCTTCGATTGCCCCCTCTCGCGCCGCTCGGCCCGCGACGTGGCGACCCTGCTGTCCCGGCGCTGGAGCGCCGAAGTGGAGGTCGTGCCGTGCGCGCCCGACGGCTCCCCGCTCGACCAGGCCGCCGATGCCGTGCGGCCGGTGACGTCGCGGACGCGCTGGCGGTAGCGCTGAACTCCTGAACGACAATGTGATCGCCCCCGCGGCGCCGAACTCGGCAGTCGGCGGGGGCGATCTGCGTTTCCGGAGTTGCTTCCCGCTGGGTTCCCGCAGGCCGCGCTAGTGCGAGACGGGCACAGTCCCCTCGCGCGTGAGGCGCCAGACCCCCAGCGTCCTCCACGACGGGGACGTGCAGTACACCTGGGCGTCCGCACCGATGCCGCACACGCCGTCGGGCGCCGCCGCACCGGCCGGGAACCGGCCGGCGGCGAGGCCGGACAACG
>DASUOW010000014.1:0-5627 GCA_036276435.1 Gemmatimonadales bacterium | reverse complement strand
GCCCCGACGGGGCTGCGGCGCTCATCGCTGTTACGCCTGCTGGACCTGGCGCAGATACGCGCCCGGGTCCACGTCGCCGGCCCGGCGCAGGCGCGCGAAGAGCACGGCCCCCACCGCGACGAGCACCACGCTCGTGGCCTGCGCCACAGTGAACGGTCCGAGGAGCCGGTCGTCCTTCGCGCGGAAGATCTCGATGACGAACCGCTCGGCGCCCGCGAACATCAGGTAGAGCGGGAACATCGTCCCGATCCCCCAGTCCGCGCGCTTGCGGCGCGGCCACATCCACGCGAACACCGCGAGCATGATCGCCACCTCGTACAGCTGCGTCGGGTGCACGGCGAGCACGGTGGCGGGGTCGGTGCCTTCCGGGATGCCCACGCTGAACGCCTGGAGGTTCGCCGCCGTCGATGGCGGCATGCCCTCCGGGAAGCGCACCGCCCACGGCACGTCGCTCGGCCGGCCGTAGTCGTCGCCGACGAGGAAGCAGCCCACGCGTCCCACCGCGTAGCCGGCCGCGAGCACGGGGCCGACGATGTGCATCGTCCAGCGCAGCGGCACCTTCTTCGCCATGCCGACGAGCATGACCCCGACGACCCCGCCGAGGAACCCGCCGTACCAGACGAACCCGCCCGTGCTGAACGGACTCGAGCCGGTCAGCGCCACGTACCAGAGCTTGGCCCCAACGATGCCGCCGATGACGGCGCCCATGAGGCAGTCGCTCGCGTACACCTCGTTGAGGCCGCGACGCTTGAGCTCGAGCCCCGCGAGCCAGCCCGTGACCAGGAACGCCAGCATCATCATGATCCCGAAGCCCGTCACGTGCAGCGGGCCCAGGCGGAACTCGAGGGGATAGACGTTCATGCGCGTGCCTCCGCGGGCGTCCGCACGGTGAGTCCGGGAAGGGGAAGGGCGTCCCTGGGCTCGAGGTCCCAGCCGCTGCGCTCACCCTGCGCGAGGCGCCAGGCGCCCGCGGCGGCGATCATCGCCGCGTTGTCGGTGTTGAGCCGCGGGCTCGCCACGCTCACGCGCGCACGTCCGGCGAGCCGGTGCCGCAGCCGGTCCGCGAGCGTGCGGTTGCACGCCACGCCGCCGCCGAGCACCACCGTGTCGCGGCCGTACGCGATCGTGGCGTGCGCCGTCTTCTCCACCAGCACGTCGATGGCCGCGTCCTGAAACCCGCGCGCGAGGTCGTTCCGGTCGGCGGCGGGATCGGCGCTCTGCTGCACGGCACGCAGCACGGCCGTCTTGAGGCCGCTGAACGAGAACGCGTACTGCGTGGGGCCTTCGCGAGCGAGCTCGCGCAGCATCGGCCGCGGGAAGGGAAAGCGCTCGGGCCGCCCTTCGCTCGCGAGGCGCTCGATGACCGGGCCGCCCGGATACCCGAGCTGCAGCAGCTTGGCGACCTTGTCGAACGCCTCGCCCGCCGCGTCGTCGATGGTCTGGCCGAGGAGGCGATAGTCGCCCCAGGCGGGGACGTCGAGCAGCATGGTGTGGCCGCCGCTCACGAGCAGCGCCGTGAACGGCGGGGCGAGCGACGGGTCCTCGAGCGTGGGCGCGAAGAGGTGGCCCTCGAGATGATGCACCCCGATGAACGGCCGACGCAGGCTCCACGCCAAAGTCTTCCCGTACATGAGCCCCACGAGCAGCGCGCCCACGAGGCCCGGCCCCATGGTGGCCGCCACGCCGTCGAGTTCGTCCATCCCGACGCCCGCCTCGGCGAGCGCGCGCTCCACCACCGGCGCGATGGTCTGCACGTGGGCCCGGCTCGCGAGTTCCGGCACCACGCCGCCGAAGACGGCGTGCACGTCCTGCGAGAGGATCACGAGGCTCCGAAGCGAGACGCCGCCGGGCCCGGTCTCGAGCACGGCGGCGGAAGTCTCGTCACAGGAGGTCTCGATGCCGAGGATCCGTGGCACCGGCCGTCAGTTCGTCGCCGAGAGCGCCTTGCCCCCGCCGAGGGTGCGCTCGATCAGCTTCTTGTTGGCGGGCGAGGACCAGTCGTGCGCGCCGATGACACGCTTCACGATCTTGCCGTCCTTGTCGAGCAGGAAGCTCTCGGGCACGCCCGTGGTCTGGTAGAGCTGCTGGATGCGGCCGCTCTTGTCGTGCAGGATGTCGAACGTGATGCCCAGCTCGGTGGTGAACGCCATCACGTCCTTGCCGTCGGCCTCGTCGATCGAGATGGCGAGGATCTGGAACCCCTGGTCCTTCAGCTCGGCGTACGTGCGCTGCATGGCCGGCATCTCCTCCTTGCACGGCCCGCACCACGTCGCCCAGATGTTCACGATGGAGACCTTTCCCTTGGCCCGTTCACGGATCGACACCGAGTCGCCGCTCTGCAGGTCCACGAGGCGGTAGTCGGGGGCCTTCTCGCCGATGGCCACGCCCGACTTCTCCGGGCTGAGCTTCACCAGCACGAATGCGCCCGCCACCAGCAACCCGATGATGCCGCCCACCAATACCCACTGCTTGTTCATCTGCTCCCCGTCTCGTTACACGCGTACCGCGCACCTGGCCCGCAGCGCCCGGATGGCCGCCGCCGGATCGGCGGTCCCGAAGACCGCCGTGCCCGCCACAAATGTATCAGCCCCGGCCGCCCACGCCGCCCCGATGGTCTCCGTGGTGATCCCGCCGTCCACCTCGAGCAGCGCCCCCGACCGGCGCTCGTCGAGCAGCCGCCGGATGCGCTGGATCTTGGCCGTGGCCTGCGGGATGAACGCCTGTCCGCCGTAGCCCGGGTTGACGCTCATCACGAGCACCAGGTCCACGTCGTCCACCACCTCCTCGAGGTACCCGAGCGGGGTGCCGGGGTTGAGCGACAGCCCCGCCATCATCCCGCGCTCGCGGATCGCCGCCAGCTGGCGCTGCACGTGGCGCGTGGCCTCGGGGTGGAACGTGAACACCTGCACGCCCAGGTCGGCGTACTCGGCGATGTACTTCTCGGGCTGCTCCACCATCAGGTGCACGTCGAGCGGCCGCGTCGAGAGCTTGCGCAGCGCCTTGATGAGCGGCGTGCCGAAGGTGAGGTTCGGCACGAAGTGCCCGTCCATCACGTCCACGTGCAGCCACTCGGCGCCACCCTCCTCGGCCTGCGCCACCTGCTCGGCGAGCCTGCCGAGATCGCAGCTGAGCACGCTCGGGGCGATGCGGATCGTCATGGAACGCTCTCCACTGTGGGGGGCGACGTGCTCACCACCAGCACCACGCCGCTGCCGAGGGGCCGGGCGGAACCCGGTGCCGGTCGCGTCTCGATCACCGTCCCGCGCGGCGCCCGGTTCGGCACCGAGTCCACCCGCTCGATGCGCAGTCCCGACGCCTCCACCACGCTCCGCGCGAGCGGTGCGGGGAAGTGCACGACGTCCGGGACCGGATAGAGCGCGAGGCCATCGCTCACCGTGAGCGTGACCGTCGTGCCGGCCGTCAGCACGGTGCCGGCCGGCGGGTCCTGCCAGATCACGGTGCCGTCGGCGTACACCGGGTGCAGTCGCCCGTCGCCACGCCGCGGCCGGAAGCCCGCTGCCCGCAGCTCGCGCTCCGCCGAATCCACCGGCAGCTCGAGCACACGCGGCACCGCGTGCGACGACGCGATCACCGGGCCCGGCGCCAGCACCACGTAGGCGACGCCGAAGGCGATGGTGAACAGCCCCGACAGGATCATCAGGCCGTACAGCAGGTCCTTGCCACGGCGCGGCGCAGCTTCGGTCGATGGCGCCGCGCTGGCCTGGGCCGGCTCGGCCGTTCGCCGCCGCCAGCTCACGCTACCCTCCGGAGCCGGGCCGCGTACGCGCCGTCGGTGCCGTCGCGATGCGGCAGCAGGCGCAGGTCGCCGTCCGGGGTGAGCAGGGCGGGCGGCACGGTCGTCGCCGGATCACGCACGAAACGCCGGTCCTCCGCCAGGAAGGCGTCCACCTGCTCCTCGTTCTCCTCGGGCTCGAGCGAACACGTGGCATAAACTAACCAGCCGCCCGGGCGCACGACGTCGGCCAGCGCGCGCACCAGCGCATGCTGCCGTTCCGCGATCCGGGCGAGTCCCTCGAGGCTGACGCGCCAACGGGCGTCGGGGTGCCGGCCGAGGGTGCCGGTGCCGAGGCAAGGAGCGTCGAGCAGCACGAGATCGGCGCTCGCGAGCGGGGGATGGAGCGCGTCGGCCACCACGGCGTGCTCGCGGCCGCTGCCGGCGCGGGCCAGGTTCTCGGCAAGCCGCTTCACGCGATCCCGGCCGAGATCGCCGCTGACGACGCACTTCGCGGTGCGGCCGAGGCCGATCGACTTGCCGCCGGGTGCGGCGGCGGCATCGTACACCGTCATGTCCGGCGTGGCCGATGCGTAGCGCACCACCATCGCCTGCGCAGGGTCCTGCACGAAGAAGGCACCCTCGGCGTAGCCCGGCACCTCGGACGGACGCCGGGCCGGGCTCACCCAGCCGGCGCCGAGCGCGGCGCGCTCGGCCGGCACGCCGGCCGCGGCCCAGCGCGCGGCGAGCGCCGCATCGTCGTCCCGCGCGGGCTGCAGCACGAGCGCGGGCCGGGTGTTGTTCCACTCGAGCAGCCGGGCCGTGTCGTCGCGGCCGTAGCGCTCGAGCCAGCGCGCCACCAGCCAGTCGGGATGCGAGTGCATCGCGGCGAGGTGGCCGGCCGGATCGATGGACAGCGGCGGCGGTGCCGTGCGGCCGCCGAGGTTCCGCAGCACGGCGTTCACGAACTTCGCCGCGCCGTCGCCGGCTTCGGCGCGCGCGAGATCGACGGCGGTGGAGACGGCGGCGTGCGGCGGGATGCGGTCGAGGGCCGTGAGCTGGTAGGCCGCGATGCGCAGCACGTCGCGGATGGCGGGCGCCACGGAGCCCCAGCCGTTCCGCGCGAGGGGCATCAGCCGCGCGTCGAGGTCGCCGCGCCGGCGCAGGACGCCGGCCGCCAGCTCGTGCGCGAGGCGCTTGTCGGCCTCGGGGAGCGGGGCGAGGGCGTGGGTGAGGGCCTGCTCGAAGGGTTGGCCACCGGAGACGGCGCGGAGCACGTCGAGCGCAGCTCGACGGGAAAGCAGCCCCTCTCCATTGCTCATTGCGAGGCCCCGCAGGGGCCGAAGCAATCCGGGTGCGAAGAGCGGGGCTCCGTGCGCGCGCACGGGACTCCGCTCCATGCACCGGGATTGCTTCGTCGCTCGCTGCGCTCGCTCCTCGCAACGACACCGGTCCTGCCCATCTGGCTTACCCTATGCACCCAGCTTCCCCGTCTCCGGCGAGCTGGGCACCGCCACCTCCCGCTTCGGCATCCGCCCCGCCAGGAACGCCGCCCGCCCCGCCTCGACCGCCAGCCGCATCGCCGTCGCCATGCGGACCGGGTGCTGTGCCTCGGCGAGCGCGGTGTTCATCAGGATGCCGTCCACGCCCTGCTCCATCGTGATGCACGCATCCGACGCCGTGCCCACGCCCGCATCGACGATCACCGGGACGGTCAGCCGCTTCTTGATGGTCCGGATGCTGAACGGGTTGATGAGCCCGAGCCCGCTCCCGATCGGCGACGCCAGCGGCATCACCGCCGCGCAGCCCGCGTCCTCGAGCTTCTTCGCGGTGATCGGATCGTCGGTCGTGTACGGCAGCACCGTGAAGCCTTCCTTCACGAGCACGCGCGCCG
>DASUOW010000013.1:0-4647 GCA_036276435.1 Gemmatimonadales bacterium | reverse complement strand
GGGCCGCCGACCTGTCGTACGGCGCCAAGCTCATCCGCATCGCCGACAAGATCTCCAACATCCGCGACCTCGTCGACGACCCGCCGAGCACGTGGGGCGTGCGCCTGCGCCGGGACTACCTCGAGTGGACGCGGCGCGTCGTGGACCGCTGCCGCGGCACCAACGAGGGGCTCGAGCGCTGCTACGACGAGGTGTACACCCGTGCGCGCCGGTTCCACGACTCGCTCACGCTCGACGTGCTCCGCTCCGGCCGCCCCGACGAATCGACACCCTGACCCACGGATGCCCACCGCCATGCCCAGTACCCGCCCCGCCAGCGACGAGCACGCGCCGTACTACGCGAGCTACGTCGCCCAGGTCCCCGACGGCGACGTGATCGCCACGCTCGCCGAGCAGATCGGGGAGACGCTCGACCTGCTGCGCCCGCTGGGCGACGAGCAGGCGCTGTTCCGCTACGCGCCGGGCAAGTGGAGCGTGAAGGACGTGCTGACGCACATGATCGATGCGGAGCGGGTGTTCATGTACCGCGCGCTCTCGTTCGCGCGCGGCGCCACCGACTCGCTCCCGTCGTTCGACGAGAACGCGTGGGCCCCGGCGGCGGAAGCCGACGCCGTCCCGCTCGACGAACTGCTCGACGAGTTCGCCGCGGTGCGCTCGGCGACGGTGTCGATGCTGGCGCACTTCCCGCGCGACGCGTGGCGGCGGCGCGGGATCGCGAGCGGGAAGGGCGTCACGGTGCGGGCACTGGCGTGGATCACGGCGGGGCACGAGCGGCATCACCGGCGGGTGCTGCAGGAGCGGTACCTGACCAGGTAGCATTGACGAGCCGGCGGCTCGGCATTGACCGATATCACGCCGTAACGCATCTTGGGAAAGGATCCGTTGCCGCCATTGGCGGCGACGGCCCCGTCCGAGGACAGCAAAGAATCACGGCCCTCCCCGGGACCGCCCGCCGATGCGGCATGTCGTTCAGACATCCGCACTGGAGGGATGTGTATGCTTCCCTACCGCACGTTGTGCCTCGCGCTCGCCTCCACCGCGCTCCTGCTCGCCTGCGGCGACGACGATGACGGCGACGACCCCATCGTCATCGACCTGAACGGCGCCTGGACCTTCACCGTGGACGTCACGGTCGCCAACGGCGTATGCGCGGGCGAGGAGAACGACGACCCCGTGCCGTTCGCCGTGGACATGGTGGTCGTCGACCCCAACGGAGATGGCACCTACGACGTCAGCGTCACCGGCGACTTCGGCGATGCGGGCGGGACCATCTCCGGGACGGTGGTGGGCGTCCCCGAGGTCGGTGACCAGATCGTCCTCTCCGGCAACATCGCGGAGGACGGCGGCACCACCACCAGCACGTACACGCTCACCATCGTGTCCGACACGCGCCTGACCGGCTTCGAGGAATGGTCGTGGACGGGGGTCGGCGGCACGTGCCCGGATGGCGAGGCGACCGTGGTCGTCGCAAGGGCGAATTGAGCCCGGACGCTTTGTCGTCCTGAGCGCAGCGAAGGACCGGGTGGCATCGGGGATGTACCCGATGCCACCCGGTCCTTCACTCCGTTCAGGCCATCAGGCAATCGCGAGCACCTCCAGGTACTCCGTGTCCACCCGCGTCGTCCCGTCGGTGGCGACGTTGTGCGCTGTCCACAGCGCCTCGAGCTCGCGCGTGAACGCCACCCGGTCATCCGGCTCCAGCGCGGCGACGGTGCGCACCGTCGGGCCGTAGTAGGAGCGGAACAGCTCCGCCACGCCGGCCGGCGAGTACGGATACACGAAGCTGATCGGCCGCCGGGTGCACGTGATGAAGCGTGCGCCACCGAGCCGCTCCTGCACCACCTCCTCCTTGCCCCACAGCAGCGTGCTCGGCACGCCGACGGGCGCCGGCACGCGGGCCACGTGCGCGCGCAGCATCTGCCCGATGAACGCATCCGGCGTCCAGTTCGCCAGCGCGATGCGTCCGCCCGGCCGAACCACGCGTCGCAGCTCGGCGGCGGCCAGGTCGGGCCGCGGCGCGAACATCACCCCGAACATGCTCACCACGGTGTCGAAGGCGCCGTCGGGGTAGGGCAGCTGCTCCGCGTTCCCCTCGTCGAACCAGATGTCCAGCTGCTCGGCCGCCGCGTGCTCGCGTGCGGTGGCGAGCAGGTTGGCGGCGATGTCGAGCCCGGTCACCGTCGCGCCGGCGCGCGCCGCGGGCAGGGCGAGGTTGCCGGTGCCGCACGCGACGTCGAGCACGCGCTCGCCCGGGGTGACGTGGAGCCGCTCGATGAAGGCGGCGGCGCCGCCGGTGAAGCCGCGGGCTATGCGGTCGAAGTCGCCCGAGGTCCAGACGGCGCGGGTGCGCGCCGTGAGGGGATCGTCGGCGGTCGTGGCCGCGGGAATCGCACGCAGGCGGCCGGTGGTGGTGCCGTCGAGGCAGATGGCGCTGGATGTGGCGGACATGTGGGACTCCCGGTCGAGCGTGAATGCGTCGTGCCCAGTGCACGACACCACGCTACGGGTCCCGGAAGGTCGCCAGAATGACCGCGCGTCCCCGTTTCTTGCTGCGGCGTACGGCGACGCGCAGATTGATGCTCGAGCGTCCGGAACGCCTGCCCGGGCGTCCCGCGCCCGATGCTGGGGGAGGTGGCATGGATCCGCTGTCCGACGTGCTGCGCGCGGTGCGCCTCGACGGGGCGTACTTCTACGCCGTCGAGGCCACCGAGCCGTGGAGCGTCCGGGCGGTGCCCGCGAAGCAGCTCACGCCGCGCCTGCTGCCGCACGCGGAGCACCTCATCTCCTACCACATCCTCACCGAGGGCCGCTGCTGGGGCGGGGTGCGCGGCGAGGAACAGGTGGCGATGCTGCCGGGCGACGTCATCGTGTTCCCGCACGGCGACGCGCACCTCATGTCGAGCGCCTCGGGCCTCGACCTGGAGGTGGACGACTACGGCACCACGCCCGAGCGCTATCCCCACACCGTCTTCATCGGCAGCGCCGGCCGCGCCACCGCGACGTTCGTGTGCGGCTTCCTGGGCTGCGACCTCCGGCCGTTCAACCCGCTGCTCGCCACGCTGCCGCGCCGCATGCACGTGCGCGGGCTCTCGCAGGGCTGGCTGTCGCTGTTCGCGGGGCAGGTGGTGGAGGAGTCGCGCGCCGCTCGCGCCGGCGCCGACTGCGTGCTGACGCGGCTCGCGGAGCTGATGTTCATCGAGGTGCTGCGGCGGCATCTCGAGACGCTGAGCCCCGAACAGACGGGCTGGCTCGCCGGCCTGCGCGACCCCATGGTGGGGAAGGCGCTCGGCCTGCTGCACGCGCGCCCCGCGCACGCGTGGACGCTCGACGAGCTCGCGCGCGAGGTGGCGTCGTCGCGCTCGAAGTTCGCCGAGCGGTTCACGTGGCTGGTGGGCGAGCCGCCGATGCAGTACCTCGCGAAGTGGCGCATGCAGCTCGCGGCCAACCGGCTCGCGCAGGGCAGCGAGAAGGTGGCCGCGGTGGCGGCTGTGGTGGGTTACGAGTCGGAGGCCGCGTTCAGCCGGGCGTTCAAGAAGGCCACGGGCGTCTCGCCGGCCGCCTGGCGCCAGGCGCGTCGCGGCGCCGCTCAGGTGACGACGAGCACCTCCAGGTAGTCGGCCTCGATGCGCGTGGTGCCGTCGGTGGCCGCGTTCGCCGAGGCGTAGTGTGTCTCGAGCTCGCGCGCGAACGCCTCGCGCGCGTCCGGCTCCAGCGCCCCGAACGTCCGCACCGTGGGCCCGTAGTACGAGCGGAAGATCTCGACGACGCCCGTCGGCGGGGTCGGGAACAGGAACGTGATGGGCCGCCGGGTGCAGGTGACGGACCTGGCGCCGGCGAAGCGCTCCCGCACC
This sequence comes from Gemmatimonadales bacterium, assembly GCA_036276435.1. Lineage (GTDB taxonomy): Bacteria > Gemmatimonadota > Gemmatimonadetes > Gemmatimonadales > GWC2-71-9 > JAGGAG01. The sequence goes on along the minus strand of DASUOW010000013.1, from coordinate 796 downwards.
GTCGCCTCGTCGCCCCACAGCAGCACGCTCGGCACGCCCGCCGGAGGCGGCACGCGCGCGACGTGCATGCGCAGCATCTGCCCGACGAACCCGTCCTTCATCCAGTTGGCCATCGCGATGCGCCCGCCCGGGCGCACCACGCGCCGCATCTCGGCGGCCGCGAGCTCGGGGCGCGGGGCGAACATCGCCCCGAACATCGTGACGACGGTGTCGAACGCCGCGTCGGGATAGGGCATGTCCTCCGCGTTGCCCTCGTCGAGCCGGATGGTGACGCCGTGCTCGGAGGCGTGCTCGCACGCGTGGGCGAGAAGATGCGGGGCGATATCGATCCCGGTCACCGAAGCGCCGGTGCGCGCGGCGGGGACGGTCAGGTTGCCGGTGCCGCACGCGACGTCGAGCACGCGCTCGCCGGCCTTGAGGCCCAGCCGGTCGATGAAGGCCGCGGCGTCGGCGCTGTAGGCGCGGGCGATGTGCTCGAAATCACCCGAGGTCCAGACGGCGCGGGAGCGTGCGACGAGGGGATCGTCGGTGGATAGCGTGGACATGGAACCTCCGGAGCCGGCGTGGATGCCTCGTGCGTCGTGCACGACTTCCACAGTATGACGTCGCGGGATTCCGCACAAACGGCCGCGGGGCCGGCCTCAGGCCAGGTGCATCCGCTGCAGCAGCGCCGTGAAGCGCGGGTGGCCGCGCAGGGGCACGAAGAGGAACGAGCCCTTGACGCCGAACACCGCGCCGGAGCGCTCGGCGAACGCCTGCTCGAGGCAGTCGATCGCGCGGTCGAGCTCGCCGAGCC
>DASUOW010000012.1:0-6626 GCA_036276435.1 Gemmatimonadales bacterium | reverse complement strand
TAGATGGTGAGGCTGGTCTGGGCCATGAGGGCACCCGACGAGGTGAGCGCGCCGGCCACGAGGGCCGACGCGACGACGTTCCGCACGCGAGGCATCACGAGTCTCCCGGCGTCGCCTTGTCGTCCGGCAACGCCTGATAGGCCACCTTCTGGGCGATCCGGCGGACCATGAGGTACACGGCCAGCACGATCAGTGCGGCCCAGAGTCGCCCCGTGGAGGTGGTGCGCAGGCGCGAGAAGACGTAGACCGCCGCGAGGGCCGCAGCGAGGAGGGAGATGCGCGACGCGAGGCGGTTTGCACGGCGTTCCCGGCGCCAACGGCAGTCGGGGCAGCGCTCCGCCCAGCCGAGGCCGGGGATGCGCCGCCCGCACTCGACGCAGGGGACCTCAGGCTGCCACCCGGCGGGCGACGGCATCGCCGAACTCCTTCGTCGAGGCGGTGCCGCCGAGGTCGCGCGTGCGCACGCCGTCGACGACGATGACGGCCTCGACCGCCTCGCGCAGGCGTCGCGCCGCGTCGAGCTCGCCGAGGTGGTCGAGCATCATCGCCGCGGCGAGCATCTGCGCCGACGGATTCGCGACGCCCTTGCCCGCGATGTCGGGCGCGCTGCCGTGCACCGCCTCGAAGATGGCGCCGCGCGTGCCGATGTTGGCGCCGGGCGCCAGGCCCAGGCCGCCCACGAGCCCCGACACCTCGTCGCTGAGGATGTCGCCGAACATGTTCGTCGTCACCATCACGTCGAACTGCTCGGGCTTCATCACCAGCTGCATGGCGGTGTTGTCGACGATCATGTCGTTCGAGTCGACCCGGCCGGCGTACTCCTTCGCGACCTGCTTGCCGACCTCGAGGAAGAGGCCGCTGACCATCTTGAGGATGTTCGCCTTGTGCACGATGGTGACCTTCTTCCGCCCGTGCCGCACGGCGTACTCGAAGGCGTAGCGGATCACCCGCTCGCAGCCCAGCCGCGTCACCAGCGCGATCGAGGTGCCCACCGCGCGCGGGTCGTCGCCGATCTGCACGAAGTACTCGTTCCCGATGTACAGGCCCTCGAGGTTCTCGCGGATCAGCACGATGTCCACGTTCTCGAACCGTCCGCCCGGGATGAAGCTCTTCGCCGGCCGCACGTTGGCGTACAGCTCGAACGCCTTGCGGAGCCCCACGTTCACCGAGCGGAAGCCGGTGCCGATGGGCGTCGTGAGCGGCCCCTTCAGGGCGAGTCCGGTGCGCGCGATGCTGTCGATCGTGGCGTCCGGGAGCGGCGTGCCGGTGGCATCCACCGCGGCCATGCCCGCGAGTTCCTCTTCCCATTCGAACGAGAGGCCGGCGGCCTCGATGGCCTTGATCGTCTCGGCGGTGATCTCCGGGCCGATGCCGTCGCCGCGGATGAGGGTGGCCTGGTACGTGGTCATCAGGGGTTCAGTTCGGGGGGAACCATCGTCGCGATCGCGGCGCGGACCGCCGCGTCGGGCGAGCGGCCCTTGCCGGTCGCGAAGGTGCGCCAGAGCACGTCGCCGAGGCGCGCGTCCACCAGCTGTGCGGCGAGCTCCGCCTGCACGGTGCCGGTCGAGTCGCGCTTGAGCAGCAGGCCGGACGGGATGAAGACCTGGCGCGCATCGCTCATCGCCACCAGCTGGCGCAGGCGCGACGCGAGCGGATCGGGAATGCGCTTGATGCGCTCCGACGACATCACTCCGTGCCCGAGGCGGTCGGGATCGGGCACCATGCTCGGGGCGCGCTTCGCCATCCGCCGGAGCGCCTCGGGCAGCACCCACTTCACGTCGGGCGCGTTGTCGCCGAGGTAGCCGCCGAGGATGCCGTCGAAGCGGGTGATGGCGGCGGCGCGGCTGTCCCACCCGGCCAGCGTCGAGTCACCCACGAGGGTCGAGTCGACGCCGTAGCCGCCGAGGGTCAGCACCGGCACCGACAGGCCGGCGAGCGCCGGCGTGGCGAGCACGCGGCCCCGGAATTCCTTGGAATCCTGCGCAGCCGCGGGTGCGGCGACGCCGAGCGCCCCGGCGAGCAGCAGCAGCCCGAGGAACCGGCGAGGGAAAGACACGATCCGCGAATCCTTTCCACGTCGAGAAGCCGGCTTGGGCGCCGGGACGCGGAAACCTAATCGGGCCGTGAGATGGGTGTGAGGGCGATCAGGCGACCGAGAGGCCGCCATCCACGCTGATCGTCTGCCCCGTGACGTGCCGCGCGTCCTCACTGCACAGGAACGAGATGACCTTGGCCACGTCCTCCGGCTCGGCGAGGCGGCCGAGCACCGAGTGCTTGGTGGCGCGGTCGGCCACCTCGGCGGGCAGCATGGCCATCCGCTCGGTGCGGATGAAGCCGGGGGCCACCGCGTTCACGTTCACGTTGGCCGAGCCCAGGTCGATGGCGGCCGCGCGGGTGAGGCCTTCGAGCGCCGCCTTGCTGGCGGCGTAGTTGGCCACGCCGAAGCCCGGCCGCGCCGACTGGTGCGCGCTCACCGAGACGATCTTGCCCCAGTGCTGCGCCCGGAACGCCGGCGCCACGGCGCGGATGCAGTTGAAGGCGCCCGTGACGTTGGTCTCGAGCACCTCGGCCCACGCGTCGTCGGCGAGGCGCCAGAGCGCCCCGTCGTGCGCGATGCCGGCGTTGTTCACGAGGTAGTGCAGGCCGCCCAGCCGCGCGACGGCCTCGACCACGAACTGATCCACCTGCTTCGGGTCGCGCACGTCGCACCGAGCTGCATAAACACTGACCCCCATCGCACCGATGGAGGTCTCGGTCAGCAGCGCCTGCTCGCTCACGTCGCGCCCGGGCATGTTCACGTAGCAGAACGCCACATGCGCGCCGCGCCGGGCGAACTCGTAGCAGATGGCGCGCCCGAGGCCGGTGGCGCCGCCGGTCACGAGGGCGACCTTGCCGGCGAAGCCCTCCTTGACCGCCTGCACCTGCGGCTGCGTCATGGTGGTACCCGACGCCTCGGGCGCGGCTTTCCAGGGAGTGGCGGCGAAGCCGAAGTGTGACATGGACATGGGTGTGTCGAAGGTACGCCCCGGCCGCGAGGTCGGCAAGCAGGCGCCGGGTGGAGGCCGCCGCCGCAGCGGCCTACATTACCGCCTCATGCAATTCCTCCTCTGGGTAGCCGTGGCGCTGGCCGGGGCGGCCGGCTGGGCCGTGCTCGCGCTGACGCGGGGCGAGCCGGTGAGCGCCGCGTGGCTCGTCGTGGCCGCCGTCTGCAGCTACCTCGTCGCCTACCGCTTCTACAGCCGCTTCATCGCCGAGCGGGCGCTGGGCCTCGACCCGCGGCGGGCCACGCCGGCCGAGCGCCTGGGCAACGGCCGGGATTTCGTGCCGACCCAGAAGTGGGTGCTGTTCGGGCACCACTTCGCGGCCATCGCCGGCGCGGGGCCACTGGTGGGGCCGGTGCTGGCGGCGCAGTTCGGCTACCTGCCGGGCACGCTCTGGATCGTGGTGGGCGTGGTGCTGGCGGGCGCGGTGCAGGACTTCGTGATCCTCGTCGCCTCGATGCGGCGCGACGGCATGTCGCTCGGCAGGATGGCCCGCCAGGAGCTCGGGCCGTTCGCGGGCGTGCTGACGATGATCGCGATCCTCTCCATCATGGTGATCCTGCTGGCGGTGCTGGCGCTCATCGTGGTGAAGTCGCTCGCCGAAAGCCCGTGGGGCGTGTTCACCATCCTGTGCACCATCCCGATCGCGATCCTGATGGGCTTCTGGATGGAGCGCTGGCGGCCGGGCCGCACGCTCGAGGCGTCGGTGGTGGGCGTGCTCCTGCTGCTCGTCGCGCTGGTGGCGGGGCGCTACGTGGCGGAGTCGGCGACGCTGGCCCCGCTGTTCACCCGCACGGGCGAGGAGCTGGCGTGGGGGCTGGCGGCGTACGGCTTCATCGCATCGGTGCTGCCGGTGTGGATGCTGCTCTGCCCGCGCGACTACCTCTCGACGTTCATGAAGATCGGCACGGTCACGCTGCTCGCCATCGGCCTGCTGATCGTGCGACCGGCGCTGCACCTGCCGGCAGTCACGCAGTTCGTCGACGGCTCGGGCCCGGTGTTCGCGGGCGCGCTCTTCCCGTTCTGCTTCATCACCATCGCGTGCGGCGCCATCAGCGGCTTCCACGCGCTGGTGGCCTCGGGCACCACGCCGAAGATGGTGCGCCGCGAGACCGACGCGCGGCTCATCGGGTACGGCGGCATGCTCATGGAGTCGTTCGTCGCGGTGATGGCGATGGCCGCGGCCGCCTCGCTCGAGCCCGGCACCTACTTCGCCATGAACGCGCCGCTCGGCACGCTCGGGGGCTCCGTCGAGTCGGCGGCGACGGTGATCCGCGGCTGGGGCTTCAGCTTCTCGCCGGACCAGTTCCAGGCGCTCACCGCGAGCGTGGGCGAGCAGACGCTGCTGAGCCGCACCGGTGGTGCCGCCACGCTCGCCGTGGGCATGGCGCAGATCTTCAGCCGCGCCTTCGGCGGCGGGCTCGTGGGCCTCTGGTACCACTTCGCGATCATGTTCGAGGCGCTCTTCATCCTCACCACCCTCGACGCGGGCACGCGCGTCGGCCGCTTCATGCTGCAGGAGACGCTCGGCCTCGTCTGGAAGCCGCTCGGCCGCACGTCGTGGTACCCGAGCAGCATCTTCGCCTCGCTGCTCATCGTGGCGGCCTGGGGGTGGTTCCTCGTCCAGGGCGTTCGCGACCCCAACGGCGGCATCAACTCGCTCTGGCCGCTCTTCGGCATCAGCAACCAGCTGCTCGCCACGGTGGCGCTGTGCGTGGCCACGACGGTGCTGGTGAAGGGCGGCCGCGCGCGCCTGGCGTGGCTCACGCTGGCGCCGCTCGCGTGGCTGCTGGTGATCACCAACACCGCGGGCTGGCAGAAGATCTTCTCGCCCGACCCGAAGCTCGGGTTCCTGGCCCTCGCGCGCGCCACCGAGGCGAAGCTCGCGGCCGGGGAGCTGACGGCGAAGGTCGCCCAGCAGGTGGTGTTCAACGCGCGGCTCGACGCGGCGCTCGCCGGCATCTTCCTCGTGGTGACGGCACTCGTGGTGCTCGCCTCCGCGCGCGAGTGGTGGCGCGTGCTGGCGGGGCGCCGGCCGGTCATCGACACCGAGACGCCGTTCGTGGAGACGGCCTATGCGAGCTGACCTTTCCCGCCTGACGGCGCTCGCCACGCTGCTGCGTCGGCTCGCGGGCATGCCCGACTACGCGGCCTACGTCGAGCACGCGCGCCGCTGCCACCCCGATGCCCCCCTGCTCTCCGAGCGCGACTTCTTCCGGGATTACCTGCGTGCCCGATATGCCGACGGCCCCTCGCGCTGCTGCTGACTTGCGCCCACTCTCACGGTTGCTGGCGCGCTCCTTCCTCAACGGCCTGCTGCTGCTCGGGCCGCTGGCGCTCACGGTCTACATCTGCGTGCTCGCCTTCCGCTGGGTGGACGGCTGGCTGCACCTGCCCATCCCGGGCGCGGGCTTCCTCGCGACGGTGGCGCTGGTGACGCTGCTGGGCTGGGTGGCGTCGGGCGTGGTGGCGCGCGGGGCGTTCGGGTACATCGACGGCCTGCTGACGCGGCTGCCAGCCGTGCGCCTGCTCTACGGCGCGCTGCGCGACGTGTTCGGCGCCTTCGCGGGCGAGCACAAGCGGTTCACCGAGCCGGTGCTGGTGGAGATCGGGGAAGGGAGCGGCATCCGCGTGATGGGCTTCCTGACCCAGCCCTCGCTCGAGGCGTTCCACCTGGTCGACGAGGTGGCGGTGTACCTGCCGCAGTCGTACAACTTCGCGGGCCAGACCATCGTGGTGCCGCGCGCTCGCGTGATGCGGGTGCATGCGAAGCCGACGGACGTGCTCGCGTTCATCGTCTCGGGCGGCATCTCGCTGCCCGGCGCGGACGCGGCAGCGGCCGGGGGCGCGTCGTGAGGCGAGGCGTCGGGCGGGCCCTCGTCGCCGCACTGCTGCTGACGGCGCCCGCGCTCACGCCGGCGGCGGCGCAGCACGGACCATCCACGGGCACCGCGCAGCTCGTGGGAGTCCTGAGTACCGCCATCCCCGTCGTCGCCGGCGTTGCGCTCACCATCGCGACCGATGACCCCGCCCCCGTGTTGCTGGGGAGCGCCGGCATGGTGCTCGGCCCCATGGTCGGGAACATCGTCGGCGGACTCGGCACGCGCGCGGCCGTGGGAACGCTGGTCCGCGGCGGCGTGTGGATCGGTTCGATGTCTCTGCTGTTCACGTATGCGAACGACGAGAGTGGCAGCGCGGAACCCTACTTGGTGGGCGCGATCGCGGGCGGCGCGGCGCTCACCGGGCTCGTGGTGTGGGACCTCGTGACGATTCCCGGGGCGATGCGGAAGAAGCGAGGCACGCAGGTCAACATCGCGCCCACGTGGGTACCGGCCGCCCGGGCACCCGGCCTGGCGTTGCGCGTGGAGTTCTGAGACGCGTCAGCGCGAGGGCAGCTCCGCGATCCACTCGTCGAGCCACTTCCCGGTGCGCGAGATCACGAGAGAGCTGTCGTTGGCCAGGAAGTCGTAGCCCCCGCGCGACAGCGATGGATCGTCGTACACGCCCCGCGCCCGCGCCCGCGCGCGGGCCTCCTTCAGCGCCACCATGCTCTCCCGCGTGCCGATCCACAGCAGTCCGTCCGAC
>DASUOW010000011.1:0-20248 GCA_036276435.1 Gemmatimonadales bacterium | reverse complement strand
TCTCGCGTTCACGGCGCGCGCGGAAGTGCTGCCGCTGGGTTCGTTCCGCAACGGCGGCGACTACTTCGAGGGCGATCTCGAGCACGAACCGAGGCCGCGCCTGTCCATCGGCGTCACCTGGTCGCGCAACGACGACGCGCTCCGCACCGGCGGCCAGCTCGGCCCCCTGCTGTGGGAGCCTCGCACGATGACGACGCTGTACGCCGACGCGCTGCTCAAGTATCGCGGACTGGCCGTGTACACCGAGTTCGCGCACCGCAGCGCGGATGACCCCGTCACCACCCGGCCGGGGGAAGCACCCCGGTTCGTCTACACGGGAACGGGCGCGCTCGTGCAGGTGAGCTACCACTTCGCGAGTCTCGGCCTCGAGCCCGGGGCGCGCATCGCCGTCGACGATCCCACCGACGAACTGGCGGCGCAGGTCGGCGTGAAGCAGACGCGCCAGGTGGAGTTCGTGCTGGTGCGCTACTGGAAGCGGCACCGCGTGAAGACGCAGCTGCAGGTCGGCTGGCTGAACGACGTTGCGGGCGGGGACGGCGACCCCACGCCCCGCAGGTGGGTGGGACGTCTCGGCGCCGAGCTCGGCATCTAGCGGAGCGTCAGCGGTCGCTGGCGTCCTGCCGGCCGAACGGGTCCGTGAACACCGCCTCCTCCTCGACGCGCAGGTCGGGAAGGGGGCGGCTCGGCGTGAAGCGGGTCTGGTGCGTGGCGCGACGGGCGAGCGGGCGGCTCGCGGCGGGCGTCGGCCGCTCCTGCGGCGTGAAGATGATGATCATGCCCCGCAACCTCGCCCCGCGCTGCCACGACGGGTTGTCGCCGGTGTAACGCGTCGGTGACGGCGGGTCAGTCGGCGCCGGGGCTCGGGAACCAGCAGGCGATCGTGGTGCCCTGGCCGATCGTGCTCTCCGCCCGCACCCGCCCGCCGTGGGCCTCGGTCATGTGCTTCACGATGGCCAGCCCGAGCCCCGTGCCGCCCTCCTCGCGCGAGCGCGACGGGTCCACCCGGTAGAACCGCTCGAAGATGCGCGGCAGGTGCTCGCTCGGGATGCCGGCGCCGTCGTCGGTGACCGACACCTCCACGCCGCCCTCCACGTCGCGCGAGCCGACGGTCACCATGCCGCGCGGCGCGTAGCGGATGGAGTTGTCCACCAGGTTGGTGAGGATCTGCCGCAGCGCGTCCGGGTCGGCGAAGACCATCGACGCCTCGTCGGGCACGTGCACGTCGAGCGTGACGCCGCGCGCGACGGCGCGGTCGGCGAGGGACGTGATCACCTCGCGCGCGGCCGCCGCCACCTCCACCGGCTCCGGCCGCGGCTGCCAGCGCCCCGACTCGATGCGCGAGAGGTCGAGCAGGTCGTCCACCAGCCGCTGCATCCGGCGCGCGTTGCTCACGATGGTCTGCAGGAAGCGCTGCGACGTGGCGGGATCGGGCGCGTCGGCGAGCAGCGTCTCCGCGTAGCCCGAGATCGACGTCAGCGGCGTCTTGAGCTCGTGCGACACGTTCGCCACGAAGTCGCGCCGCACGTTCTCGAGCCGCCGCAGCTCGGTGAGGTCGTGCAGCACCAGCACCGCCCCCTCCTCGCCCAGCGGGCGCGCATTCACCAGCAGCGTGCGGCCGTCCACCTCGAGCTGCCGGTCCTGCACCGGCCGCCCCTCGCGCACCGCGTTCACCACCTCCCGCGCCGCCTTGGCGCGGAAGAGCGTCGGCAGGTCGGGGAGTGCCACGCCCGACTCGTAGCCCAGCAGGCGTCGGGCGGCCTCGTTCGCGGTGGTGATGCGCCCACGCCCGTCGGCCGCGATCACGCCCTCGACCATCGACTCCACCAGCGCCGCCGACGCCGCCTGCTCGGCGCGCAGCGCGCCGAAGCGCTCGTCCATCTGCCGGTGCATCTGCCGCAGCGCCTGCACCAGGCCGTCGATGTCGGGGATGCCGGAGCGCGGGAAGCGGGGCAGTTGGCCCTGCGCGATCGCGCGCGCCGCCGTCGTGATCTGCGTGAGCGGCAGCGCGATCGACTGCCCCGCGATGAGCGCCAGCAGCGAGCCGATGAGCAGCGCCAGCGCCGCCGCGCCCAGCATGGCGCCGCGGGCCTCGCGCACCACCGCCTCGAGCGGCGCCGTGGGCGACGAGATGCGGATGATCCGCATGCCCGCCGGCACCGCCACGTGCATCTGCTCCGGCGCCACCGGGCTGTCGCGCCGGGTGTCCACGCCCGTGCCGCCCGCGAGCGCGGCCCGGACCTCCGGCAGCTCGCGCTCGTCGGCGCCGCGCGGACTGGTGGCGCTGTCGAGCGTCACCAGCACCACGCCCTCGCGGTCGAGCACCGCCACCCGGTGGCTGCTGCCCTCCTGGAAGCGGCGCAGCGCCTCGGTGAAGTCGCCGTCGGCGCCGGCCGCCGCCGTGGCCAGCACCCGCGCCTCGTTCTCGAGCGTGTGCGACAGGCCGCCCTCGAGGTTGCCCCGGAGGGTGCGTCCCGCGGTCCAGACCAGGATGGTGACGGTGAAGAAGAGGACGGCGACGGTGCCCGCGACGAGGCGGCCGGCGAATCTCACCGGGTCTTGCCCGCCTTCTCCGCGCTGCGGAAGCGGTAGCCGAAGCCGCGCACGGTCTCGATCATCCGCCCGCTCTCGCCGAGCTTGGTGCGCAGGCGCTGCACGTGCATGTCCACGGTGCGGGTCTGGATGTCGGGTTGCGCCTCCCACACCGTCTCGAGCAGCTGCGGGCGGGTCTGCACCCGGCCGCGCCGCTCGATCAGCGTGAGCAGCAGCTTGTACTCGGTGGAGGTGAGCTGCAGCTCCACGCCGTCGAGGCTCACCCGGTGCGCGGAGCGGTCGATGCTGATCGGGCCCGCGGTGAGGGTGGACCCCGCCGAGACGGCCGGCGCCGCGAGCCGCCGGATGAGCGCCGCCACGCGCAGCGCCAGCTCGTGCGGCGAGAACGGCTTCGTGAGGTAGTCGTCGGCGCCCAGGGACAGGCCCCGGATGCGGTCGGCCTCCTCCCGCCGGGCGGTCAGGAGGATCACGCCCACGTCCCGCGTCTCCTCGCGCTTGCGCAGCTCCTGCAGCACCTCGTAGCCCGACAGGCCGGGCAGCATGAGGTCGAGCACCACCACGTCGGGCCGTTCCTCGCGCGCCGACTTCAGGGCATCCGTGCCGTTCGCCGCCGTCGAGACCCGGTACCCCGCCTTGGCGAGGTGGTAGGCCACCAGGGCGGTGATGTCGGGTTCGTCGTCGACCACCAGAATCCGATGCGTCATGCCGTCGCTCCTTGGGGCTCCAGCGGGCCGTTACAGTCCCGGAGCCCGAAACGAATATGAACCGAATGTAACGAAGGCAAGCGCGGTTACAGGATCGCTACATGACGTTCACATCCATGACAGCCTACCACCCCGGCCCCCGGGGACGGATATTCCGCCTCATGCAACGAGCCATCCTGTTGGCCTGCCTCGGCTTCGCCGCTCCCGCGGCCGCCCAGGACACCGCGCACGTCGTGATCGTGGCGTCCACCGACGTCCACGGCCAGGCCACCGCGTGGGACTACGCCGCCGACCGGCCGTTCCCCGGCGGCCTGACCCGGGCCGCCACCGTCGTCGACTCGCTCCGGCGCCGCTACCCCGAGCAGGTCGTGGTCGCCGACGCCGGCGACCTGCTGCAGGGCAACCCGCTCACTGCCTGGGCCGCGAAGACGCCGCGCGATCCGCACCCGATGGTCGAGGCGCTCGCCCTCGCCGGCTACGACGTCGCCACCCTCGGCAACCACGACTTCGACTTCGGCGTCCCGTTCCTGCAGCGCGCGCTGCGCGGCGCGCGCGTGCCGTTCGTGAGCGCCAACGTGACGGCCCTGCCGTCCGACGCCCTCCTGCTGCCCGCGTCGGTGGTGCTGCGCCGCGGCCGGGTGCGCGTCGCCGTCACGGGCATCACCACCACCGGCGTCATGCGCTGGGACGCCGACCAGCTGCAGGGCGCCGCGCGCGTGCGTCCGGCCGTCGAGGCGCTCGCCCCCGTGCTGCGCAGCATGCGGCGCTCGGCCGACGTGGTCGTCGTGCTCTCGCATGCCGGCCTCGCGAGCGCCGACCAGGACTCCCTGACGCGCAGCGAGAACGTCGCCGCCGACATCGCGGCACTGCCCGACGCTCCCGACCTCGTGATCCTCGGCCACACGCACCGCGAGCTGGCCGACACCGTCATCGGCCGCACCCGGTACTCCCAGCCCCGCCCGCACGCTCGGTCGCTGTCGGTGACGCACGTGTGGTGCGTCGTCGAGCCCGGCGGCCGCTGCCGCGTGACGCGCGCGGCGTCGGAGCTCGTGCCCCTCGCCACGGTGCCCGAGCAGCCGCGCATGGCGAGCCGCTTCGCGCCCGTCCACGCCGCCGCCGTCGAGTGGCTGGCGGAGCCAATCGGCACGGCCACCGGCGCGTTCCCCGGCCGGACCGGCCGCGCCGAACCGGTGGCGCTCGTGAACCTGATCCACGAGGTGCAGCGCGCCCGGACCGGCGCCGAGCTGTCGGCGGCCTCCGTCTTCCGGCCCGAGGCCGAGCTGCCGGCGGGCCCCATCCGCCGCGCCGACGTCGCCGCGGTGTACCCGTACGAGAACACGCTCAAGGCCGTCCGCATCAGCGGTGCCCAGCTGCGTGCCTATCTCGAGCACAGCGCCCGCTTCTACGCGCTCGATTCCGCGGGGCAGGTGCGGCCCGTCCGCAGCGTGCCGGGCTACGACTTCGACATGCTCGGCGGTGCCGACTACGAACTCGACCTCGCGCAGCCCGTGGGCCGGCGCGTGCGCACCCTCCGCGTCCGCGGCCGCGACGTGGCGCCCACCGACAGCTTCACCCTCGCCCTCAACAGCCATCGCGCCGGCGGGGCGGGCGGCTACCGCATGCTCGCCGGCGCGCCCGTGGTCTACGACCGGCAGGAGGACATCCGCGACCTCGTCGTCGCCGAGATCGCGCGCCGCGGCACGCTCGATCCCGCGCAGTTCGCCGCGCGCAACTGGCGCCTCGTGCCGGACTCGCTCGCGGCGAGCGCGCGGCGCTACTGGATCGATCCCGCCGCCGCCGTCGCCCCGAAGCCCGCGCCGGCACCCGACGTGGTGGCGCTCCGCGTGCTCTCCACCAACGACCTCCACGGTGCCCTCGAGCCCGTCCGCGACGCGGCCGACAGCACCGTCGTCCTCGGCGGGCTCGCCGTGCTCGATGCCATCATGGACAGCGCCGGGGCCCGCTGCCGGTGTCCCACCCTCCGGCTCGACGCGGGCGACATGCTGCAGGGCACTCTCGCCTCCACGCTCGATCACGGCAGCACCATGCTCGCCGCGGTGAAGGGCATGGGCGTCGCCGTGGCGGCGCTGGGAAACCATGAGCTCGACTGGGGTCAGGACACGTTGCGGGCGCGGCTGAAGGAGTCGCCGTTCCCCTGGGTGTCCGCCAACGTGTTCGACTCCGCGACCGGCCGCCGTGTTCCCTGGGTGGCCTCGCACCGGGTGGTGACGGTGGGCGGGCTCAGGGTGGCGGTGGTGGGTTACATGACGAGGTACTTCAAGCGCGTCATCAAGGCGGAGCAGACGAGCGGCCTCGACGTGCGCAGCGGCGTCGCGGCCATCCGCGACGTGCTCGACTCGGTGCGCGCCCAGCGGCCGGACGTCGTCATCCTCCTGGCCCACGAGGGCGGCTCGTGCGACGGGCGCTCCTGCCGCGGCGAGATCTTCGAGCTCGCCGAGGAGCTCGGGCCGGGCGGCGTCGACCTCATCGTCTCGGGCCACAGCCACACCCGCATCGCCGACGACGCCGGCAGCATCCCCGTCATGCAGGCGCGCAGCAACGGGCGCGCGATCGGCATCGCCGACTTCGTGCGGAAGCCCGGCGGCGGCTGGAAGGTCGCGGTGCAGGTGGTGCCGGCCACGCCCGACGGCGTCACCCCCGACGCGGCGCTCACCGCCCTCGTGGAGCAGGCCCACCGGCGCTCGGCGAAGCAGATCGACCGCATCGTGGCCCGGCTGCGGGCGCCCATGAAGCGCGCGCCGGGCGAGCACGCGCTGGGCAACTTCGTCGCCGACGCGCAGCGGAACGTCACCCGCGCCGATGTCGCCATCATGAACAACGGCGGTGTCCGCGCCGACCTCGCGCCCGGTCCTGTCACCTTCGGCCAGCTCTTCGCCGTCATGCCGTTCGACAACCGCGTCATGGTGCTGGAACTCACGGGGGCCCAGCTCCGCGAGGTGTTCGAGGCCGCGGTGCGGAACGGCATGCCGGGGGCGCATGTGTCCGGCGTCACGGTGCGCTATGATCCACGGCGTCCGGCGGGCGAGCGCGTGCGCGAGGTGCGCTTCACCGACGGGAAGAAGCTCGACGACGACCGCCGCTACCGCCTGGCCGTCAACGACTTCATGGTGACGGGGGGCGACGGCTTCACCATGTTCGCCGACAAGAAGCGGCTCGCCGCCGGCGCCGTGCTGATCGACGTGCTCGACCTCTATGCGCGCCGGCTGCCCCAGCCGATCGAACCGCCCGCCGTCGGGCGCTTCCAGGTGGATCGATGACCGACATTCCCGTGTTCGTGAACGGCCAGTTCCTCTCCGTCCCCGCCGGCACCGACGTGGCCGGGGCCGTGACGCGCCTCGACGCCGCGCTGGGCGAGAAGCTCGCGCGCGCCGAGGCGTACGCCACCGACGGCCGCGGCATCGAGGTGGGGCCGGGCGAGGCGCTGGCGCCCGGGGCCATCCTCCGCGTGGTGGTCTCCGCGCGGAAGCGGGACGATGCTGACGCCTGAGCTGATCCGGCGATTTCCCAAGGCGGAGTTGCACGTCCACCTCGACGGCTCGCTGCGCCCCGCCACGCTGGTGGAGCTCGCCGGTCCGGCCGGCGTCGAGCTGCCCTCGCGGGACCCCGAGACGGTGCGGCGCTTCATGAAGGCCGACCGGGTGCACGACCTCGAGGAGTACCTCAAGCGCTTCGAGTACACCATCAACGTGCTGCAGACGCCCGAGAACATCGCGCGCGTCGCGTACGAGATGTGCGAGGATGCCGCGCGGGACAACGTGCGCTACATCGAGATCCGCTACGCGCCGCGGCTCAGTACCCGCCGCGGCCTCACGCTCGACGAGGTGATGGGTGCCGAGCTCGACGGCCTCGCGCGCGGCGAGCAGGACTTCGGCGTGGTGGCGCGCGTCATCAACTGCGCGCTGCGGCACCACGCGCCCGAGGTGTCGGTCGCGATCGCCGAGCTCTCGGTGCGCTGGCGCGATCGGGGCGTGGTGGGCTTCGACCTCGCGGGCGGTGAGGCGGGTCGTCCGCCCGGCGTGCATGGCGCGGCGTTCGACGTCGCCCTGGCGGGCGAGCTGGGCATCACGGTGCACGCGGGCGAGGCGGCCGGCGCCGAGTCGATCGCGGAGGCCATCCGCCGCTGTCACGCCAACCGCATCGGCCACGGCACGCGGCTCTTCGAGGATCCCGAGCTGCAGGACTACGTGCGGGACCGCCGCATCGCGCTCGAGGTGAACCTGACCAGCAACGAGCAGACCCACGCCGTGCGGAGCGTCGCCGAGCACCCGGTGAAAGCGTACGTCGAGCAGGGGCTCAACGTCACCCTGGGCAGCGACAACTGGCTCATGAGCGGTACCGACCTCTCGACGGAGTACTGGCGCGCGCACGCCGAGCTGGGCCTCGGGCGCGAGGTGCTGGAGCGCATGATCCTCAACGGCTTCGAATCGGCGTTCCTGCCGTGGCCCGACCGCCAGCGGCTCGCCGCCACCGCCCGCGACGAACTGGCCGCCTTGTGAGCCGATTCGTCGGCGTGCTCGGGGTCGCGGTGATGATCGGCATCGCGACCCTCATGTCGCGGCATCGCCGGCGCATCCCGTGGCGGCTCGTGGCGGCCGGCCTCGCGCTGCAGGTGACCTTCGGCCTCGTCGTGCTCAGGACCGTGGCGGGCCGCGCCTTCTTCGACGCCATGGGCGACGTCTTCTCGGCGCTGCTCCGCTTCCAGGAGCAGGGCGCGCGCTTCGTCTTCGGCAACCTCGTGCAGCCGGCGGTGCCCGTCGGCACGCCGGGGGCGGGCGGGGTGCTCGACACGAGCGCCGGCTACGTGGCGGGCACGGGGGCGCTCATCGCCTTCAGCGTGCTGCCCACGATCATCTTCTTCGCGGCGCTCATGTCGGTGCTCTACCACCTCGGGCTGATGCAGCTCCTGGTGAAGGGCATCGCCTGGGTGATGCAGCGCACCCTGCGCACCTCCGGCGCCGAGACCCTCTCGGCCGCGGGCGAGATCTTCCTCGGCCCCACCGAGGCGCCGCTGCTCATCAAGCCCTACATCGCGCGCATGACGGGCTCGGAGCTCTTCACCACGATGGTGTGCGGCCTCGCCACCGTGGCCGGCGGCGTCATGGCGGCGTACATCGGCATGCTGCAGGGCGTCGTGCCGGGCATCGCGGGCCACCTGCTGGCGGCCAGCGTGATGAACGTCCCGGCCGCGCTCTATCTCGGCAAGATCATGCACCCCGAGACCGAGGAGCCCGAGACGGCCGACACGCTGCACCTGCACACCGAGCGCACCGAGCGGGGCGTCATCGAGGCCGCCGCCGCGGGCGCGGGGCAGGGCATGCACCTCGCGCTCAACGTCGGCGCCATGCTCATTGCCTTCGTCGCCCTCGTGGCCCTGCTCAACGCGCTCCTCGGCTGGGCCGGCGGCTTCGCGGGGCATCCGGAGCTGAGCCTGCAGCTCATCCTCGGCACGCTGCTCCGCCCGCTCGCCTGGCTGATGGGCATTCCGTGGCAGGAGAGCACCTACGCAGGCGGCCTCATCGGCCTCAAGGCGACGCTCAACGAGTTCATCGCCTACGGCCAGTTCTCCGCCGACGTGCGCAACGGCGTCGCCGTGTCGCCGCGCACCGCGGTCATCCTGACCTACGCGCTGCTCGGCTTCGCCAACTTCGCCTCCATCGCCATCCAGATCGGCGGCATCGGCGGCCTCGCGCCGGAGCGGCGCAGCGAGATCGCGAGCTACGGGCTGCGCGCGATGGTGGCGGGCAACCTGGCGGCCTTCACCTCGGCGGCGATCGCGGGGGTGCTGACGTGAGCGGGACCGGAGTGCCGCGCCTGCTCATTGCGAGGCCGCGCAGCGGCCGAAGCAATCCCGGTGCATGGAGCGGAGCCCTGTGCGCGCGCACGAAGCCCCGCTCCATGCACCGGGATTGCTTCGTCGCTTCGCTCCTCGCAATGAGCACGCGGGGGTGCTGATGCAGTCCTCCGTCGCGGCCGTCCAGCGCTTCCTCGGCCCCCGCCGCCCCATCGCCCTGCTCGTCCTCGGCTCCGGCCTCGGCCGCCTCGCCGAGCGCCTCGACGATGCCGTCCGGCTCCCCTACCGCGATATTCCGGGCTTCCCGGAACCGACCGTCGAGGGCCACGTCGGCGAGCTCGTCGCGGGACGGCTCGCCGGCCGCGAGGTGCTCGTGCAGGGCGGCCGGTTCCACATGTACGAGGGCCACGACGCCGCCACCAGCGCGCTCCCGGTGCGCGTCGCCGCGGCGCTGGGCATCGGGACGGTGCTGCTCACCAACGCGGCGGGCGGCATCCGGCGGACCTTCCGCTGCGGCACGCTGATGCTGATCGCCGACACGATCAACCTCACCTTCCGCAGCCCGCTCGTCGGCGCCGTCGCGCCCGGCGAGACGCGCTTCCCCGACATGTCGGCGCCGTGGGACGCGGAGTTGCGCCGTCTCGCGCGCGAGGTGGCCGCGGCACGAGGCGTGGCGCTCGAGGAGGGTGTGTACGCGGGCGGACTCGGCCCGAACTACGAGACGCCCGCCGAGGTGCGGATGTTCGAGCGCCTCGGCGCCGATGCGGTGGGGATGTCCACGGTGGCCGAGGTGATCGCCGCGCGCGCGTCCGGCCTGCGCTGCCTCGGGATCTCGACGATCACCAACCTCGCCGCGGGCATCTCGCCGACGCCGCTGTCGCACGAGGAAGTGATGGCCGCGGCCGCGTCGGTGAGCGGCGAGCTGGGCCGACTGGTCGAGGGGATCGTGGAACGGCTGCCCTGAGCTAGTCCTCGAGGTGCACGGCCACCGTGTGGTTGAGCGGCCCGTGTCCCGTCCCGAGCCCGGGCGCACGTTCGATGGCGCGCCAGGTGTAGTCGAGCGCATCGCGCACC
The DNA here is from genome assembly GCA_036276435.1 of Gemmatimonadales bacterium. Classification (GTDB taxonomy): domain Bacteria; phylum Gemmatimonadota; class Gemmatimonadetes; order Gemmatimonadales; family GWC2-71-9; genus JAGGAG01. Next base: position 10,108 of record DASUOW010000011.1, on the reverse strand, counting down.
GCGTGTTCCAGCGGGTGCCCCAGGGCGAGGCCCGCGGTGACGGCCGCCGAGAGCGTGCAGCCGGTGCCGTGGGTGGAGGTGGTGGCGAGCCGCGGGTGCTGGTAGTGCTGGATGCCGTCGTGCATGACGAGCACGTCGGTCACCTCGTCGCCGCGGCCGTGGCCGCCCTTCACGAGCGCCGCGCCCGCGCCCGCCTGCAGCAGGGCGCGGCCCGCGTCCTCCATCTGGGCGACGCTGCGCACCTCGCGGCCCGTGAGCAGCGACGCCTCGTCGAGGTTCGGCGTCACGAGCGCGGCGCGCGGCAGCAGGCGCGCGCGGATGGCGGCCTCGGCGTCGGGGCGGAGCAGGCGGTCGCCGGAGGTGGCGATCATCACCGGGTCCACCACGAGCGGCCGCCAGCCGAAGCGGTGCACGGCGTCGGCCACCGTCTCGACGATCTCGGTGGTGGCGAGCATGCCGGTCTTGAGCGCCGCCGGCGGCAGGTCGTCGGCCAGCGCGGCGAGCTGCAGCGCGATGAAGTCGACCGGCACCACGTGGACACCGGTCACGCCGCGCGTGTTCTGCGCGGTGAGCGCCACGATGGCCGACGTGCCGAAGCACCCGAACTGGTGGAAGGTCTTCAGGTCGGCCTGGATGCCGGCACCGCCGCCGGAGTCCGATCCTGCAATCGTGAGGGCGATCTTCATTTGACGAAGAGCTCGCTGGAGTCGCTGATCAGGGACCTGCATCGCCGCCGCGGACGCGAACGGCGCGGGCTCGCGCTCGCCGAGGGCGTGCGGCTGGTGGAGGAGGCCCTCGCGGCGCGCGTGCCGTTCCGCGGCGCCGTCGTCTCGCCGACGCTCGAAGGTACCGCGCGCGGGAAGGCGCTGGAAGCCGCGCTGCGTGCCGCCGGCGTGCCGGTCGAGCGCGTCGAGGACGCGGCACTCGCGGACCTCGCCGATACCGAGCACCCGCAGGGCATCGTCGCCGTCGTCACGCCCACCGCCTGGACGCTCGAACACGTCACCCTCGGCGCCGACAGCGTCGTGGTCGTGCTCGACGCCGTGCAGGACCCCGGCAACGTCGGCACCATCCTGCGCACGGCGCACGGGCTGGGTGCCGTGGCCGTGGTGGCGCTCCCGGGCACCGCGGAACTCACGAGCCCCAAGACGCTCCGGTCCGGCATGGGGGCGTTCTTCCGCTTCCCGTGCATTTCGACCGATGCCGAGGCCTTCTTCGCGTGGGCAAGTGCCAACCGTGTCGAGACATGGGCCGCCGACGCGGCGGGCACGCCGATTGCCTCGACACCCCGTTCCGGCGGACCGCTCGCCCTGATCCTCGGGAACGAGGGCGCGGGCATCGGCGACGCGGTGCGGGCCCGGGCGACGCGACAGGTCGCCATCCCGCTCCGCCCCGGCGCCGAGTCGCTGAACGTCGCGATCGCGGCGGCCATCCTTCTCTACGAGGTGCGACGTGGGGGCTGAGGAACTCGCAGCGCTCGGGCCCGTTCCCGCCATCTTCTTCGGCGTGCTCGGCCTGCTGTTCGGGAGCTTCCTCAACGTCTGCATCGTGCGCTGGGGCGCCGAGCCCAAGCAGTCGGTGGTGCGGCCGCGCTCGCGCTGCCCGAAGTGCGGGCACGAGATCTCGTGGTACGAGAACGTGCCGGTGTTCTCCTGGCTCGCGCTGCGCGGCAGGTGCAAAGGCTGCGGCAATCCCATCTCGCCCATGTATCCGATGGTCGAGCTCGCCGTGGGCCTGCTGTGGGCCTGGATGGCGTGGCGCCACGGCGTCACGCTGCAGGCGCTCGCGCACGCCGTCTTCGGCACGCTGCTCCTCGGCATCGCGCTCACCGACGCGCGCGCCTTCATCATCCCCCACGAGTTCACCCTCGGCGGCACCATCATCGCGCTCGCGCTCGCCTTCCTGCAGGGCGTGCCCACGGGTCTCGCCGCCTCCGCGGGCGCGCTGTTCGGCGCAGGCCTGATCCTGCTGGTGGGAGAGGTCGGCACGCTGGCGTTCCGCCGTGCCGCCATGGGCGGCGGCGACGTGGCGCTGATGGGCCTCGTGGGCGCGTTCCTCGGCTGGCAGAGCGTCATCGCCGTCGTGGCGCTCGGCGCCGTGGTGAGTCTCGTGCTGCACGTCGCGTCGGCGGCGCTGCATCGCGCGCCGGCGGCCTCGACGACCTCGCCCGGCGACGAGGGCGGCGGCATCTCCGCCGCGCTGCTCGGCGGCGCGGTGCTCGCCGCCGTGGTGCTCGTGGCGGTCATGATCGTGCTGATGCGCGCCGGCCTGCTGGGCGAGGCGCTCACGCTCCTGCGGAGGGGCACGATGGCCGCCGGCGTGCTCTACTATGTCGGCTTCGCGCTGCCGGACGCGGTCGTGGAGCGGACGGCCTGGCTCCAGGTCGGCGGGCTGCTCGCCCTCTGCGCCGTCGTGGCCGCGTGGCCGCCCGTCTCGCCGGTGCGCCTCGCCGCCGGCGCCGGCGCGCTCGGCCTCACGGCGTGGGCCGCCCGCCGCGTGCCCACCGCCGAGCCGGAGGCGGCCGACGACGCCGATGCCGACACGCTGCGCGCGCAGGGCTACCTGCCGTTCGGCGTCGGCCTCGCCATCGCCGCCTTCGTGCTCGGCATCGTGATCGGCGCGCCCGCCGTGGACGCGGCGTTCGCCGACTACGCCAGGTCCATCGGCCTGTGAGCGCGCTCCGCGGCCTCGCCATCGCGGCGCTCGCGGCGGCCTCGCTCGCGGCGTGCCGCGGCGAGCCGCGCGACAGCACGGGCGAGCGCACCCTCGCGCACCTCGTCGACAGCCTCTCGCCCGAGGTGGAGCGCGCCGTCGGCCTTAAGTTCCGGCAGAAGCCGCGCTACGCGCTCCGCAATCGCGAGCAAGTGCGCGGCTACGTGCAGCGCAAGCTCGCCGAGCAGCTGCCGCCCGAGACGTTCCGCAAGATCACGCGCGCGTACGCGCTGCTGGGCCTCCTGCCCGACTCCATCGACATCCGCAGCGTGATGGAGCAGCTGCTGTCGCAGCAGATCGCGGGCTACTACGACCCCGACTCCTCGATGTTCTACGGCGTCGTGGGCGCCGACCAGGCCATGCAGCGCCTCACCATCGCGCACGAGCTCGTGCACGCGCTGCAGGACCAGTACCTGCCCCTCGACTCGATCCTCGCGGACCGCTCCAACAACGATCGCTCCTCCGCCGCGCAGGCCATCCTCGAGGGCCAGGCCAACTACGCCTCCATCGCCATGCTGCAGGGCGCCGAGGTGGCGGCGACGGCGGAGTTCTGGGAGCAGTTCCGCAGCACCGGCGCCGAGATGCTCACGGGCGGTGATTTCGCGAAGGTGCCCGCGGTGCTCCGCGAGGGACTGCTGTTTCCGTACCTCGCCGGCGGCGAGTTCATGCGGTGGTGGGTCAACTCGCCGCTCAGGGACACGCTCCCCTTCGGTCCGCGGATGCCGTCGTCCACCGAGCAGATCCTCTTCCCGGAGCGCTACCTCGCCGGCGACCGGCCGCTCGACGTGCGCTTCGCAGACAGCCTCCCGGGGGCGTTCGAGGACGTGCTCGGCGAGTTCGAGACCCGCCTGCTCGTGCAGGAGCTCGCCGGCACGCCGGCCGCGAGCGTCGTCCCGCTCGGCTGGGGCGGCGATCGCTTCCGGCTCGCGGGGGAGCCGGGTGCGGAGAGCATCGTCTGGGTGGTGGTGTTCGATCAGGCGTTCCAGCGGGACCGCTTCCAGGCGGGGCCGGGCGCGCGCCTGCTCGCGCAGGCGCGTCCGGGATATCGCGCGCAGCTCGAGCCGCTCGCGGTGAGCGACCGCGCGGGCCTGCGCTTCGTCATGGCACCCGAGCAGTGGGAAGGGTGGACGCGCCTGCCGGAGGCCGTCCTGCGCCGCTGAGCTCGGCTCAGCGGCCGAAGTACTCGATCGCCCGCCGAAGCTCCTCGTGCGTCGCCGCGTGCGTCTCGAGGGGCACGCCAGCGGCGATCGCGTCCCACGCTTGACGCAGGCTCGCCGCGCCCGCGGCGGGCCCCATCGGGTGCCCGAACACTCCGCGCCCCGGCACGCAGCCGAAGTCCGTCGTCCCCAGCCGCCGATGGATGCCGGCGATCGTCCCCGCCCAGTCGCTGCCCCCCGGCACCGGCAGGCTCGGCCGGATGTTGCCCATCGGCTCGAGGCACGCGCGCACGTTCTCCAGCACCTCGTGCTCCGCCATCATCATCCGCGGCCCGAAGCCAGGCATGATCACCGCGTCGAATCCCGCCAGCCGCTGCAGCCGCGTGAACACGCGCGAGTGCACCCCGTACCCCGGCAGCCGGCTGAACGACGCGATGAACGGGAAGTGCGCGAACAGCGGCACCGTCGTGTGCGCGCGCAGCAGCCGCACGCCGCTCAACCCCACCGGCAGCGCATTCACCAGCAGCGAGCCCGCGCCCGCCGACACCGCCACGTCGTGCAGCCCCGTCAGGCACGCCACCTCGTCGGTGATGTTGGCCATGTACATCTTGGGGACGCCTGTCGCCTTCGATGCCCGCGCCACCGCGGCGCCCAGCAGCGCCGCCCGCTCGGCCAGCGGCGACCAGGGCGTGTCGGTGAGCATCTCGTCGTCCTTGACGATGTCGAGCCCGCCCAGCAGGCCCTGCTCCCCGATCTCCGCGAACGGCGCCGGCGGCAGCCCGATGTTCGGCTTGATCACGCCGATGAAGATCGGCCGGTCGAACGCCTGCAGCCGCTCGCGGATGCCCGCCACGCCGAACCTCGGGCCGGTGAACTGCGCCAGGTACGACGCGGGGAACCGGATGTCCTCCAGCCGGATGATCGGGATGCCGGGCGTGAAGAACGTCCCCTCGCCCATCACCGACGTCATCAGGTTGGGCAGGCGCGCGCCGAAGTTGCCGTGCGGATGCGCGATCGTGACGCGGCAGGCGTGCACCGCGCCGCGCGGGGCGTTCGGGATGTCGTAGCTGAATCCGGAAGGCCGCGGCGTCGCGTCGAGCGCCACCACCTTGGCGGCGAAGCGCGGCCGGTAGTCCTCTTCCACGCCGACGCGGTTCCACTGCGTGGTGGACTGCTCGCTGCAGAGGCTCGCCGCCGCGTGGCGCGGGTCGCCGGCGCACTCGAACGTGAAGTCGAGCTCGACGTACGCCTCCGCGTCGAGGTCGGCGCGACGGGCGAAGAAGCCGGGGATGTCGTCGGGGCTCATGGCCGGCGGCGCGCGCTCACGCGGCGCCCAGGAGCTGCAGGTGCACCTCGCGCCGCTCGCGTGGCCCGTCCAGCTCCACGAAGAACAGCGCCTGCCAGCCACCCAGCAGCAGCTCGCCGTCGGCCACCGGGATCGTCTCGCCCGCCGGCATGAGGAGGCCGAGCAGGTGCGCGTGCGCGTTCAGTCGGTCGTCCACCGGCGCGCGGTTGTGCCCGTAGTCGCCGTCGGCGGGCGCGAGGCGCTCGAGGAACCGCACCATGTCCCGCTGCAGCTCGGCCTCGCGCTCGTTGCGCGTGATGCGCGCCGTGGTGTGCGGCGAGGTGACCGTGAGGAGCCCCTCGCGCACGCCCGAGGCCCGCACCCAGGACCTGACGCGTTCGGTGAGGTCGATGAACTCGATCGGTGCCGTGGTGGCCAGGGCCAGCTGGTGGCGGAGGATGTGCATGGCCGGGAATCTAGGTTCGCGCCACGACCGGTGCATCCGGCCGCCATCCGCTACACTTCACCATGCCCGACCCACGCCGCCCCGCGTCTGCGCGCGCGCTGCACGCCATCAAGCTGCTGCATACCGTCGTCTGGGCCGTCTTCGCCGGCTCCATCGTCGCCATCCCGATCCTTGCCCTGGCCGGCGCGTTCCGATGGGCGTCGATGCTCGCGCTGCTCGTCCTGCTCGAGGTGCTCGTGCTCCTGTTCAACCACATGCGCTGCCCCCTCACCGCCGTCGCCGCGCGTCACACCGACGACCGGCGCGACAACTTCGACATCTACCTGCCCGAGTGGCTCGCGCGCTGGAACAAGCACGTCTTCGGGACGCTCTTCGTGGTGGGGCTGCTGGTGCTGTGGGCTGCCTGGAGGGGACGCGCGGGGTGAGTGCGGCGGCTCGCCGCGGATGCCCCGGAGGCTACGGCGCGCCCGTCGGCTTCACCTCCGTGCTGATCACGTGGATCGTCGCCGTCCCCACATTCTCCAGCGTGTGCGGCCCTCGCGCATCGGGCCACGGCCAATCGGTGCTCATGTGCGCCTCGAGTGGTCAGGACGCTGCCGTGTGCCGCGCGAGCGCCACCCGCTCCAGCTGGGCCAGCTCCGCCACGTACACCTTGCGGAGGTACGCCGGCGCGACCAGCCGCTCCACCCATCCCCGCAATCCCGCCCGGTGGTACCGCGTCGTGAACGTCACCCGACACTCCGACGGCCCCAGCGGCTCGACGAGGAACGTCGTCACGGTGCCGTCGCTCAGCGTCTCGCGCAGCTCCCGGCCCGGCACCGGCTCCGTCACCTCGGCCACGGCGACGTTCACCCGGCCGAACGCCTTCATCTCGAACCGGATGCGCGTGCCCGCGCCGCGCCCGCCGGCCAGCACCTCGAGGGGGCCGAAGTACTCCGGCGGCAGGATGCTCGGATGACCGGTGTGGTAGTCGGCGATCAGTTCGTACGCGACCGCGGCGGGCGCCGCCACCGTCCGGCCTTCCGACACGAGGATGTCGGGCATCGCATGCTCCTTCGCAGGAGGTATCCCATCGTGGTCATGGTGCGCCGGCAGCGACCGCGTCCTCCCGCCGCTTCCGGCTCAGCAGTCCCGCCGAGACGAGCGTGAACAGCAGCCCCACCGGCAGCGGCTCGAGGAACGTGATCGCGATGTTCACCAGCGGCTTCCGGTACATCTCGTTGAACTCCGCCATCTCCTTCGCCTGCTCGGCGAGCTCCGCCTCGGTGGCCCCCTCCTCGCGCGCCTCGTCGAGCGCGTACGCCGTGTACTTCTCGCTGAAGTCCGGGGCGAAATTGAAGTAGATGACCTCCCACGTCGCCACGTAGCACGCGCTGGCCACCACCATGATCAGCAGTCCCACCTTGAACGCCTGGCCGAAGCTCACCCGCCCGCCGGCGACCTCGTCGCGATAGGTCCGTACCCCGAAATAGATCAGCAGGAAGGCCGCCACCATCGTCGTGTAGCCGACGATCGCCCCGACGTCGAAGCCGATCTCGTCCTGGAACGGGATGGTCAGGACCAGCATCGCCGACAGGATGGCGCCGGCGATGAGTCCGTAGGTCAGCACGATCTTCCGCATGGAGGCTCCGGAGAGGTTGAGGGTGGCCGATTCTACCGCTCGGTCCCGCCGAGCGCGTCACCCGAACGGGTGATTTTCGGCGATTCGGCCAGAAATCATGCGAAAGTCGGGGGTCAGGGGATCAGCCGGAGCGCCTTGCCCAGCTGCACCGCCTGGGTCCGCCGCCGTGCGCCGAGCTTCTCGAACACCCGGCTGGAGTGGGTCTTGACGGTGTTTTCGCTCACGTGGACCCGGGCGGCGATCTCCTTGTTGCTCAGCCCGGCGGCGATGAGCTCCAGGATCTCGAGCTCGCGGGGGGTGATGCCCAGGGAGGCGAGCTTGCCCTCGTCGCGGACGAACGTGGTGGGCGCCGGCACCAGGACCTCGCGCACCACCACCCGCTCCGGACGGCGCGTGATGCGCCGTCCCAGCCAGATGCCCAGTCCCGCGAACACCGCGGCCACCAGTCCGGCGTACAGCGCGACCGAGTGTTCGACGACGAGCCAGCGGTACTCGATGAGCCGGAGCCCGGCGATGAGGAGGCCGCCGAGGAGCCCGAAGAGGAGGACGTGGCGGCGCATCCCGGCAGGTGCCGCTACGACGCCCGCTCGGTGCCGGCCCGCGGTCCCAGCGCCGCGCGCACCGCCGCCACCAGCTCCACGGGCGCGAACGGCCGCGACACCATCGACAGCGCGTGCTCGCCGTTGCCCGTGCCGTTCGCGTCGCCTGCGAGCAGCACGCGCACGTCGTCGCGTACGCCGCGCAGCAGCTCCGCGGCCGGCCGGTCCTCCGCGGAAAGCCCCGCCTCGAGCACCACGAGCTGGACCGTCGGCTGCTGCCGCAGCAGCTCGGCGCCCTCGCGCACGTCGCCGGCCTCGAGCACCCCGAATCCCCAGCGCTCCAGGATGCGCGCCGCCGTGCCGCGGATGGACGCGTCGTGGTCGAGCACGAGCACCGACGGCGCATGCGCCTCATCCGACGGCCGCGGGCGGGCCCCCGCGGCCGTGGGCAGCAGCACCCGCACCGTCGTGCCGACGTCGGGCTTGCTGTACACCTGCAGCGCGCCGTGATGGGCCCGCACGATGCCGAGCACGAGCGCCAGTCCCAGTCCGCGCGCTGGCCCCTTGGACGAGAAGTGCGGCTCGAAGATGTGCGCGAGCGCCTCGGCGTCCATGCCGGCGCCCGTGTCGGAGACCTCGAGGAAGAGGTAGCGACCCTCGGGCAGGCCGTCGTCGAAGTACGCGCGCGAGAGATACTGGCGGTCGGCGTCCACCAGCCCCGTCGCCACCGAGATCACGCCGCGCCGCCCTTCGAGCGCCTCCGCGGAGTTCGTCACCAGCTGCGCGAGCACCTGCCGCAGCTGGCTCGCGTCGCCCACCATCGGGGCGAGGTGCGGCGTGAGCCGGAAGTGCAGCTCGAGGCCGGGCGGCAGCATCGCCGCCAGCTCGCCCCGCAGCCGGTCCACGAGCTCGGTGAGGTCGAGCAGGTCGCCCTCGGCGATCTCCTCGCCGGCGCACACCACCAGATGCCGCACCAGGTCCGACGCCCGGCGTGCCACGTACTCGATCGCCTCCAGCGGCTTCTGCGCGCCCCGGCCTCTCGGCGCGCGCGCCTGGCTCGTCCCCGCCACGATCTCCGACAGCAGCTCGGCCACCTGTCGTGCGATGCCGCCCGCCAGGCCGGGCAGGTGATCGAGGCTCGAGAGCGGCCGCATCCGCAGCGCATCCGCCGCCTCGCCGGTGGGCAGCGCCACGAGCAGCGTAAGCGGCCGCTCCGGCGCGGCGGCGGGCAGCGGCACGCGCGAGATCATGAGCGGCTCCGGCGTGCCGTCGGGCCGCCGCCAGGTGCGTCGCTCCGCGCCCTGTCCCGCGTCCGCCGACTCCTGGTGCTCCTCCGCCGTCTCGCCGGTCACCGAGGCGAGGTCGCGACCGAGCACCTCGGCTTCGCTGCGTCCGAGCAGCATCGCCGCCGTGCGGTTCCAGAAGGTCACGGTACCGTTCGCGTCCACGGCCACCATCGGCACCGCGCTGCCCTCGAAGAGCGTGCGCAGCAGCGTGGCCGCTGGTGCGGGCTCCGCCGCGGCGGGCACGGCGTGTCGTGCGGACGCGAGCTCGTGCTCCAGCCGCTGCCGCGCCGCCTCCGACTCCGCCAGGCGCGCGTGCAGGGCCGCGAGGTCCTCGTCGACGTCGGCCGACGTCACCTGGCGGGCGCTGGGCTGCGCCGACGCCGCGAGCACGGCCTCGAGCTCGGCCCGGCGCCGCTCGCTGTCGGCGAGCTGTGCGCGCAGCGGGATCACCTCTTCCAGCGCCTGCCGGCCGTCGCCCAGCCTCACCTCCGCCTCGCGGCGCCGCTGCTCCGCGTCCGCGAGCCGGCCACGAACCTCGGCGAGCTGCTGCTCGAGGCTCGCGCGCTGCGCGTCGAACTCGCCCACGCGCATGCCGAGCGTGCGCAGCTCCGCGTCGGCGAACTGCGCGGTGCGGCGCAGCTCCTCGAGGCCGGTCTCGAGCAGCTCGCGCGCCGCCTCCGATTCCCGCAGGTGGCGCCGCAGCGTGTCGAGCTCGTCGCTCGAGGGCTCCGCCGCGGGCGTGGCCGTCGCCGCCGCCCGGGCCTCGGCCGCGGCCACGCGGGCGTCGGCGAGCAGCGTCGCGAGGTCGGCGAGCCGCTGCTCGAGCGCCTCGCGCTCGGCGGTGGACTGCGCCAGCTTCGCCGCGAGTGCGTCGCGCTCGCCCACGGCGTCGCGCGCCGCGTCGAGCTCGCGCAGCAGTCCCTCGCGCTGCATCTCCGCCTCGGCAAGCTGGCGCTTGAGCTCCGCCGAGCGGCCCTGCTTGTCCTCCGTGTCGGCCTGGAGCTGCTCGAGGTCGCCCTGCAGCAGCTCCTGCGCGACCTCC
>DASUOW010000010.1:0-12985 GCA_036276435.1 Gemmatimonadales bacterium | reverse complement strand
CACGTCCTTCGAGACCGCGAGCGTGGTGGCCTCGTTGGCGCCGGGCGTCCAGATCTCGCCCCACGGCACCTGGGTGCCGAAGACGTCCGTCCGCCCACGCAAGCGTGGTCGCGCGTAGTTCACCGTGATCGTCGTGCCGTCCACCGTCTGCTTCACTTCGGCGCGCTCGCTGGCTCGCACCTGCGCGTGCGACACGCGCACCGCGATGGATGTCAGGAGCGCGAGCGCGAGCCCGCCGGCCATCCGACGCATGTGAACCCCTGGGGATGAGAAGGAGGCGCTCAGAGGTACCGAGCGTCGATCGCCGCCCGGATCTCGTCGAGTGACTTCCCGGATGCATGCAGTCGGAGCGCGAGCCGAGCCTGACCCTGGCAGATCTCGCAGTGCCGTGCCATCCCGTCGCCCTCATAGCAGCTGAGGAGCGAGTAGAAGCCGGGGCGGTCGGCGCAACCGCACGTGCAGCGGATGCCGTCGGCGATCTGCGGGATCTTTCGTGCGGCCTCGAACGCCGGCCGCGCGTCGGGTGAGTCCGCGAGTTGCTCGTCGGACAGCACCTTCGAGGCGTCGATGCCGGAACGCGGCGTCGGGTGGGGGCCGCGACGCGGGCGCACGATGGCGAGGGCGGGCCCCGAACCCGGCAGCAGGAGCAGGGCCCCGATGAGGACGAGAAAACTGCGACGCGAATCGTGCCCAGGCATGCTGGCCGTTCGACTGGGAGGCATGTTGCTTCTGCTCAATCTAGGGTCGGGTCGGCAACGGCGACACCGCCGGTCGAGGGCGACGACGCCGCGCGCCGGCGGGCGCCGGCCCGCAGCCAGCGCCCGTAGAGCAGCACCGCGAGCAGGAGCCCGATCACCCCGAGCCAGGGTGATGCCGCGGGCCGGGCCTCCGGCGCGAGCGTCTTCGGCGGCTCGCCCAGGAACATGGGGATCACCACCATCGCGTTCACCGTCATGTGCAGGGCGATGCCCGCCCACAGCGTGCGGAACGCCACCACCGCCGCGCCGAACATCACGCCGAGGATGATGAAGTAGAAGAGGCGCGCATCGACGCCGTGCATCACGGCGAACACCACCCCCGCCGTCAGCACCGCCGCCGGTACGCTCCAGCGCAGCTCCAGCTGTCCCTGCAGCCAGCCGCGAAGCGCGAGCTCCTCGCCGACGGGACCGAGCAGCACGATGACGCCCACGAGGCGCAGCCGGTTCATGAGGCTGTGGTCGTCGAGGATCGCGCGCAGCATCTCGGGAATGTCGATGTTGTCCTTGAGGCGGTCGCCCAGGATGAGCGCGGAGGAGAGCACCACCAGTCCCACCACGCACGCGCCCGCGATGTACTCGCCGGCCTGCAGGCCGGGGCCGGTGAGGCGGAGCGCTTCGCGCGCCGCATGCCGTCGCGGCGACGCCAGCCAGAGCGCCAGCAGGCTCAGGATCGTCACCGAGACGCCGAGCCCGATGGTGGGCGGGGTGAGGAAGGCGAGCCCCTCGAGCAGGATCACGCCGACGGTGGCCACCACTGTCAGGCCCACCACGACGCCCCAGCTGCGCGGGGCGGGGGGTGCGTGGGGGCTCATGGAGAAGTCCGCATCGGATGGAAATCGGTCAAGAGTCGCCTGCCTCCGGATGCTGGATGATACACACGGACGGCGGGGAGATGGTCCACCGTCCGCGCTTGCGCGTGTGGATGGCGCCCGGCCTTCTTCCCGTCATGCGCACACTGCGGCCCCGTGACTTCGTGGAGTGCGACGGCCTGCTGGCCGCCGTGACCTCCGTCGTGCATCCGGAGGGTCCGGTGGTCACGCCGCGCTATGTGCGCGAGGGCACCGCGCTGCGCAAGCTCGATACCGTGGGGGCGCGCGCCTTCGTCGCCGCCCGTCATCCCGACTGGCTGGTTCACTCGCCGCTGCTAGGCGTCGAGGTGGTGCTGGTGCCGCTCGCCGCCGTGGAGCGCGTGCATCGCCCGGAGGCGCGCGCCGCCTCGCTGCGCGCCGGAGACGCGCGGCACCCGATCGAGCGGTGCGCGCGCCGGGTGCTGGCGTCACTCGTGGACCACGGGGTGCCTGCGTCGCGCCTCGGGGTCACGGGCTCGCTGCTCGTCGGCGCCATGCATGCGGCATCCGACATCGACGTGGTGACCTACGGCCGGTCCGCCTTCGCCGCCGCGCGCACGGCGCTCGCCACGCTGGTGCAGTCGGGACGCTGGGCGGAGCCCGGCGCCGAGGAGTGGCGTGATGCCTGGCAGCGTCGCGGGGCGCCGGGCTCCATCGACGACTACGTCCGGCACGAGCGGCGCAAGGGCACCAAGGCGATCGCCGACGGCGTGCGGCTCGACCTCTCACTGCTGCAGGACGCGGAGGAAGGCGCCGTGGACGCCCCCCCGTTCCGGAAGCTCGGCCGGCTCGAGCTCGAGGCACGCGTCGTCGACGCGAGCGGCGCGTTCGACCATCCGGCGCGCTACGTCGTGGCGCATCCCGGGGTCGGGGTGGTCGTGTCGTACACCGCGACCTATGCCGGGCAGGCGCGCGCGGGCGAGACGGTGCGCGCCTCGGGCTGGCTCGAGGTGGATGCGACCGGCGCACGACGTCTGCTCATCGGCACGAGCAGGGAAGCGGAGGGCGAACGGCTCACGGTGCTCGACCTCGACGCTTGAGCGCTGCGCCGGCGACGATTACAATGCGCCGTCCCCACCCCACTCCCACCGGAGAGTCCCGCGTGATCGTCGTCGAGCATCGCTCCGCCCGTTTCCTCGCGTTCGGCGTCGCCGCCACGCTGGTGCTCGGCGCCTGCGGCCAGGGCGAGGCGCCCCCGGCGATCCCCATCGCCGCCGTCGACACGCTGCCGGCGGGCACGGCCACGTATGACGAGGCCCGGGGCGAGCTCGTGCTGGAGATGCCGCCCACCGACGTGCCTGCCGCGATGGGCGAGGGGATGGACGGCATGATCACCACGCCGGCGAGCCGGGTGGACATCCCGGTGGGCGGCTTCGTGCACAGCTTCCGCATCGAGTGCGTCGACCAGGATGGCAACGTGCTGCCGCCGTCGCGCCTGCATCACATCAACATCATCGATCCGTCGCGTCGCGAGCTGTTCGCGCCCATCTCGCTCCGCTTCCTCGCCGCCGGCAAGGAGACGGGCTCGCCGTCCGTGCCGGACAAGCTCGTCGGCATGCCGCTAATCGAGGGACAGCGCGTCATCGTGAAGGCGATGCTGCACAACCCCGAGACGAAGGTGCTGCCCGGCGTGCGCGCCCGGGTGATCTTCGGCTATCGCAAGGCGGGCGGGCAGTTCCCGCTCTTCCACGCCTATCCGTGGCAGCTCGACGTGAAGTTCCCCGTGGGCGAGCAGCCGGGCGGCACCAAGGCGTTCGAGCTGCCCGCGGGCCACTCCGAGACGTCCTACGAGGCCAGCCCGGTGGTGCCCGGCACGCTCGTGGGCATCGGCGGGCACGTGCACGACCTCGCGAAGCACCTCGAGTTCAAGGACGTCACCACGGGCGAGGTGATCTGGAAGGGCGAGCCCGTCTTCGACAAGGACGGCGCGGTGCAGTCGATGCCCACGAAGATGTTCTACTCGTGGAACCGCATGGGCGTGAAGCTCGACCCGTCGCACACCTACCGCGTCACGGTGGTGTACGACAACACGACCGGTGGCGCGATTCCGTACGGCGGCATGGGCGTGGTGGCGGGGCTCTTCCTGCCGGCCAAGGGCGCGAAGTGGCCGGCGGTCGACACCACGAACGCCGACTACAAGACCGACCTCGGCAACACCCTCGAGGACGGCAACAAGGTGGGCGAGATCGGCATGATGCACTCGCACCACGTGCACCGGGCCCCGGCGGCCGACAGCACGGCGGCAGCGCCGGCCGAGGACCACGGGGCGCACCAGCACTGAGGCGTGGGGCGGGTGCGGGAACCAACGGGCGATCGCAGGGTCGCCCGTTTCGCGTTCACCGTCTCTTCACCGACCCCTTACATGGGCTTCACCATCTGCGATCCGGACCATCACATATTGCCCGGTGTACACCCTTGGGCCAATTCCATCGTGCCCGGGAGCCGATAGCTTCGACCTCGATCCGTCCAGGGGGCGACATGCGAACCCGGCCGGAGATCACTTCCTCAACTCGCAGGAGATTGCAGATGCGGCGGTTCATGCTGTCGGTCGCCACGCTCGCCGTGGCCGCCATGCCGGTTCGAGCCCAGGAGGCCGGCACGTTCGAGATCGGCGGGTTCGCCCGCTACGTGGACTGGGACACCAGCTACGAACTGAAGAACTACGTGGGCGGCGGCGCCCGGCTCGGCGTCTTCGTCGCGAAGAACCTCGAACTCGAGGCGCAGGGTTCCTTCGTCTCGCCCCGCTCGCTTCTCGTGAACCAGGAGGAAGGCAACAAGGTCGACGTCTGGTCCGGTCGTGGCTTGCTGGAGTACAACATCAACTTCAAGCCGTTCGCCCTCATCCTGGGCGCCGGCGTGTCCTTCAACAGCTACGGCGGCGCGGCGAACGACCTGCTGTTCTGCAGCTCACCCCCGCGCGCCGAGTGCACCGGGACCGTCGATGGCGAGACCGTGAACGGCTTCGGCCCGTCCTACGGATCGGGCACCACGGAGATCGGGCCCATGGGCCTGGTCGGCATCCGCTTCCCCATCGGCAGCACCTTCCAGATCCGCGTCGACGGCACGTACGAGTACTTCCCGTCGGTGCCGGAGCGCATGTCCATCGCCGACTGGGGCAACCACCTCGGCGTGCAGGGCGGCGTCTCGCTCGTCTTCGGCAAGGGCAAGCCGAAGGATGCCGACATGGACGGCGTCAACGACAAGCTCGACCAGTGCCCCAACACGCCCGCCGGCACCCCGGTGGACGCCAACGGCTGCCCGACGGACGACGATCGCGACGGCGTCATCAACCCGAGCGATCTCTGCCCGAGCACCCCGGCCGGCGAGCGCGTCGACGCCAGCGGCTGCTCCGACAGCCAGCGCGACGACGACCGCGACGGCGTCATGAACAGCCGCGACAAGTGCCCGAACACCCCGGCCGGCGCGAAGGTCAACGCCGACGGCTGCCCGGCGGACGGCGACGGCGACGGCGTCAACGACGGCGCGGATCGCTGCCCCAACACCCCGAAGGGCGAGACGGTGGACGGCAGCGGCTGCAGCGCCTGCCAGCGCGACACCGACAACGACGGCGTGGCCGACTGCAACGATCGCTGCCCGAGCACCAACGCGGGCAACAAGGTCGACGCCAACGGCTGCCGCATGCTGGGCGAGAACAACGCGCTCATCCTGAAGGGCGTGACGTTCGCGACCGGCAGGTCGACGCTGACGCCGAACGCGAAGACGGTCCTCGACGGCGTGGCGGACGAGCTCAACACGTACCTGGCCGAAGTGCCGTCGCTCCGCGTCGAAGTCGGCGGCCACACCGACGCCACCGGCTCGGCGAAGACCAACACCCGCCTCTCGGCGTCGCGTGCCGCGGCGGTGGAGAAGTACCTCGAGAGCAAGGGCATCGACCCGAGCCGCCTCGTCTCGAAGGGCTACGGCCCGGACAAGCCGATCGCGGACAACGCGACCAAGGAAGGCCGCGCGGAGAACCGCCGCGTGGAGCTGACCCCGCTCTACTGAGCGGCCGCGGGTCGAAGGAACAGCGGGGCCCCGAGTTCGCTCGGGGCCCCGCTGCTTTGGTCCGTCAGGTGCCGCGGGCGATCACGGCTTCTGCAGGTTCTTCCGCATCTCCCCCAGGTTCAGCATCGGCATCCCGCCCTCGGTGGGCACGATGAGGACGAGGTTGCTGGAGCCCTTCATGTCGTGCAGCACCTCGAGGTACTGCTTCGTGAGCGCCTCGGGGGTGAGCGTCTGGTTGAGCAGGCGCTGCTGCTCCGCCTGCAGCCGGGCCACCTCGACGCGATGCCGCTCCGTCTCCACCTGCTGCTCCTGGGCGATCTTGTTGTTGATCGCCGTGATGACCTGGGCCGGCGGCTGCAGGTCGCGCAGGAAGAAGGCCGTCAGCTGGGCGATGCGGAACGGGGGGCCGCCCTCGCGCGGCTGGGTGATGAGGGCGCTGTCGACCTCGGCCTGCATGGCGTTGGCGATCTTGTTGCGCTCGGAGATGTCGTTGATGGAGAACTGCACCATGCCGTCCCGCGCGCCGTTGCGCACGGCGTTGACGACGACGTTGGCGATCTGCTCGTGGCCGCCGATCTCGGTGAAGATGCGGGGCGCCTGCTGCGGGTCGATCTGCCAGCGCACCGCCACGTCCACCGTCATGCCCATCTGCTCGCTGGAGAGCGCCGCGATCTGCTCCGCCTCGGTGCCGGCCGGCGGCCATTGCTCCTCGCGGGCGGAGTAGCGCTCCACCTCGGACCACGGCGCCACCAGGTTCACGCCCGGCAGCAGCGGCCGGGGATCGACCTTGCCGAAGGCATGGCGGACGCCGACGGAACCCGGCGTGATGATCACCACGGTGCTGGTGAGGACGAAGAAGAGGGCCACGCCGATGAGGGCGAGGCCCACGAGCCGCATGATCGCGGCGCCGGGGCGGGGACCGCTGCCACCGACGCCCTTGGCCGTGGCCAGCACGATCAGGGCGACGAACGCGAGGATGATGCCGAGCACGAGACGGCCCATGGGTGGTGCTCCTGGTGCGATGACGAGGGAGTGACGACCACTCAAAGATAGACGACTGCGGCGGTCGGCCGGGTTCAGCGCCCCAGGATGCCGCCCGCCGTGCCGTAGCGCAGCACCCGGTCCACGACCTCCTTGTAGCGCTCCCAGCGCTCCTGCTCGGCCCAGAAGAAGTCCCGCCCCTCGGCCGTGACCTGGTAGGTGCGCGAGCGACGGTTGTGCTCCGAGCGGCCCCACTCGGACGCGATCAGCCCCCGCTCCTCGAGCCGGTGCAGGGCGGGATAGAGGCTGCCCTCGTCCACGTCGAGGGCCCCGGCCGTGACGTAGCGGATCCAGGTGGCGACCCCGGCCCCGTGGGTGGGCTCCCAGCGAAGGGCGCGCAGCACGAGCAGGTCGAGGGTGCCGCGGACGAGGGGCAGGGGGGTGGCCATGTATCACGATATCCCAATTCCCCTAGAAATCCTATGGGAAGGCATGGACGCCCCCGGCCCACGACCTGTACAATGCGGTCGCACCCGCACCCATCCGTTCGATCGCCACACCGAGGAGACTGCCCGTGTCCGACACCAACGGAGGCATCGACGCCATCTTCGGCGCCGACGTGTTCTCCCGCCGCGTGATGAAGCAGCGGCTGCCCAAGGACGTCTACAAGAGCCTGGTCCGCACCATCGACCACGGCGACCCGCTTGATCCCAAGGTCGCGAGCGTCGTCGCGGCGTCCATGAAGGACTGGGCTCTCGAGCGCGGCGCGACGCACTTCACCCACTGGTTCCAGCCGCTGACCGGCCTGACGGCCGAGAAGCACGATTCGCTGATGGCCCCGGACGGCCAGGGCGGCGTGGTGTTCAACTTCTCCGGCACCGACCTCGTGCAGGGCGAGCCGGACGCGTCGAGCTTCCCGTCGGGCGGCCTGCGCGCCACGTTCGAGGCCCGCGGCTACACCGCCTGGGACCCGACCAGCCCCGCCTTCCTCATGCGCGGCCAGGGCGGCGCCACGACGCTCGTGATCCCGACCGGCTTCGTGTCGTGGACCGGCGAGGCGCTCGACACGAAGATCCCGCTGCTGCGCTCCATGGAGGCGCTCTCCAAGCAGGCGCTCCGGATCCTCAAGATCTTCGGCACCGACGACGGCGTGAGCAGCGTCCACACCACGGTCGGGCCGAGCAGGAGTACTTCCTGATCGACCGCGAGCAGTACTTCAAGCGGCCCGACCTGCTCGCCAGCGAGCGCACCCTGTTCGGCGCCAAGCCGCCCAAGGGCCAGCAGCTCGAGGACCACTACTTCGGCACCATCCCGCAGCGCGTGCTCGCGTGCATGGCCGAGGTGGAGCGCGACCTCTGGCGCCTCGGCGTGCCGGTGAAGACGCGCCACAACGAGGTCGCGCCCGGCCAGTACGAGATCGCGCCGCTGTTCGAGCAGAGCCACATCGCCAGCGACCACCAGATGCTGTGCATGGAGGTCCTCAAGCGCGTCGCCACGCGCCACGGCCTCGCCGCCCTGCTGCACGAGAAGCCCTTCGCCGGCGTCAACGGGTCGGGCAAGCACAACAACTGGTCGATGGCCACCGACACCGGCGTCAACCTGCTCGACCCGCAGGACGACACGCACACGAACATGCAGTTCCTGGTGTTCCTCGTGGCCGTCATCCGCGCGGTGAACTGCCACGCGGACCTGCTGCGCGCCACCATCGCCTCGGCCGCGAACGATCACCGCCTCGGCGCCAACGAGGCCCCGCCGGCGATCATCTCCATCTTCCTCGGCAGCATGCTCTCGGACATCCTCGAGCAGGTCGAGGCCGGGCTGCCCAAGCGCACGCTGCGCGGCGGCACGATGGACCTCGGCGCCCGCACCATGCCCCAGCTGCCGCGCGACTCCGGCGACCGCAACCGCACCTCGCCGTTCGCCTTCACGGGCAACAAGTACGAGTTCCGCGCCGTGGGCTCGAGCCAGAGCATCGCCTGGCCCAACACGGTGCTCAACACCATCGTGGCCGAGTCGCTCGACTTCTTCGCCAGCGAGCTCGAGAAGGCGATCGGCAGCAAGTCCACGCCGGCCAAGCTGCAGGATGCCGTGCTCAAGCTCCTCAAGCGCGAGCTCAAGGAGCACAAGCGCGTCCTCTTCGGCGGCGACAACTACTCGGCCGAATGGCACGAGGAGGCGGCGAGGCGCGGCCTGCCGATCCTCAAGGACTCGGTCGAGGCCTTCCCGGTCCTCAAGTCGAAGAAGACCGTCGACCTGTTCAAGACGTACGGCGTGCTGAACAAGGCCGAGGTGGACTCGCGCTTCCACATCGCGGTCGAGAAGTACGTGAAGCAGCTGCTCATCGAGGCAGAGACGATGGGCCACATCGCCCGCACGCAGATCCTTCCGGCCGCGCTGAAGCACCAGTCGCTGCTGGCGGAGGCGGTGGGGCACACCATCGCCGCCGGCGTGCCCGCGCCGGAGCAGAAGGCGGCGCTGGAGCGTTTCGTGGGCTACGCCAACCGCCTGCGCGAGGCCATCGGCAAGCTCGAGCACGCCATCGAGCTGGGCGAGGGGGACCCGATGGAGCACGCCAAGCACATCAAGTCGCACCTGATCCCGGCGATGCAGGAAGTCCGCGCCGCCGCCGACCACCTCGAGACCGTCGTCACCGCCGACTACTGGCCGATGCCGACGTACCGGGAGATGCTGTTCCTGAAGTGACGTCAGGCTGCGCCTGACGTCATCCTGAGGAGCGAAGCGACGAAGGATCTACTGGACGTCCAGTAGATCCTTCTTTGCGTTCACGATGACCTGCCCCCGTCTACCTGGGCCAGGTTGCCGGCCGCTTCCGCGTCAGCAGGAAGATGTCCGTCGGGCAGTTCTCGGCCGTGAGCTCGCCCGCCATGGCCGCGAAGAGCACGGCATCCTGGCCCGAGGCACCCGGGTCGAAGAAGATGGCGAGGCTCTGGACGAGGGCGGCGCGGTCGGGGCGGTCGACGGCGGCGAATTCCGCCGGCAGCTCGGCCGAGCGGCGGCACTCGAGGCGCACCCGCACGGCGCCATCGAGCCAGCAGGAGACGCGGCCGAGTTCCTCCAGCAGGTCGGCGGTGAGCAGGAAGCTCTCGCCACCCAGGGTCACGGCGCCGAAGCGCGGGTGCCCGTGCTCGCTGCGACGGTGCAGGACGACGCCCCACTTGTAGCCGGGCACTTCGTGCCGGTGCCAGTCGAGAATGGCGGCCAGCTGCTCGCGGTAGACCTCGACGACCATGGGGGACTGCATGGGGCACCTCCGTCACGCGGGGCGACGCACCGGAAAGCTCGAACATACGTCATTCAAGCAGGTTGCGCGCCACGCGTGCTGCCGGCGATATCGCCCCGGCCGCGACTTGAAGACACACTTAAATGAGCTGGTATAAGCCGTGAAGCGGCAGCGGGTTACGATGACAGGCGCAAGTGCCTGCCGACCGGCGTAGCCGACGCACGGGGTCGAGGCATGACCCTCAAGGACTCGCGCAGTGCCATCCTCGAGCGCTCCGCGGGGCGCGTGCGCCGAGCGGGGGCTGTGGCATCACGGCGCAGGGGGCTCGGCGAGTGGGGGGACCGCACGTCTGAGGATGATCTCGATGTACGGGGCGCGCTCCTCCTTGAGCGCCTGCACCGTGAGCGGCACCGAGACGACCTCCCAGGGGCCCGGGTCGAGGAACTCGTCGAAGGCGAGCCGAAGCGGGAATTCGCGCGGGCGCCGCACCCGGATGAGAAACTGGCCTTCCTGGTTGGTGATGGCCACTTCGCCGTCGAAGTCGAGCACCGCCCCGTCCACCCCGTGGCCCTGGTCATCCACCACCCGGCCCCGCAGCACGAACCGGCCGACGGGTGCGGCCACCACGTTGGGCTGCGAGCCGCCGAAGGAGCCGAAGTACAGGTAGCTGGAGGCGCCGGCGACGTACGCCACCGAGCCGTCCGGCAGGAAAGTGGTGCTCACGGTCGTGCCCACCCGGCCGAGTTGCAGGCGTGCGGTGAGGCTGAGCACGGACTGGAAGGGATCCTGCGGTCGGAACGGCTGTTGGATGATGGAGTAGCTGACGCCCAGGTCCCCCCACGGCGTCACCAGGTCGCCGCCCACTCGCACGGTCACGGCGTCATTCCAGGTGATCTGCTGCACCAGTGCCAGGCGCGGGTGCACCCGCTCCCGAAGGTTGACCACCGGGGTGTTCGTCGCATCGCCCACCGACGGCCGGCTCTGCAGCAGGTAGCTCTCGACGTCCAGCCACCGGCCAAGGCTCGTGCCCAGCGCGAACGAGTTCGAAAGGTTGGTGATTCCTTGCGAGCTTGAATAGTAGAGCGCGGCCTGCGCGCGCAGGCCGCGCCAGCGATACGCGCCGTAGGCCGACGTCCCGGTGGCCGTGACGACGACGCCGCTGCCCGAGTCCTGTGCAAAGCCCTGCCGTCCCACTCCCAGCGAGACATCGGGCGTCGGCGACCAGTCCACCGCCACGTTGGCGCCCTTGGCCTCGCTCTGCACCGGGAACGGCAGCTCCACTCGCCGGAAGCCTTCGGCGAAGTCCACGAACGAGGCGCGCGCCGTGACGGTCCGCCCGCGATACGCGGCGGACACGGCGCCGTAGGCTGCGTTGCTGCCGATGCCTCCCGTGGCGCCGACGGAGACGTCGGGGCGCACCAGCCACTCGGCACTCGCCAGCGCCGACTGCTGCGCTGCGACCGCGCCGTCGAAGCCCAGCACCAGCGTGCGCCGGGCCAGGTAGCGGGCCGACAGCGATCCGTATGGCGCGTCGAAGCTGAAGGCCTGGAAGAACTGCGATTGCGGCGCAGCCGCCGCGGCGCCTGTCGAGGCGGTCATCCACAGGCGCGGCCGAACCAGCGTGTAGCGCACCGACTGCGTCAGCACGTTCACGCCGATGCTGAAGAGGTCGGTGGGATACCTGATCAGGAGGGCGTCGCTGCCCACCCGCAGCGAATCCTTCCCGAACGACGTCTGCAGCGCGCCGCCGATGCGGAAGCCATCCTGCCACCCGACACCGAGCCACGCCTCGTACCGCGGCGTGTAGAGCGTCCCGCTGACGCCGTAGCTGTCGTAGAGCGATGATCCGCCCGCCTGAAGCTCGACGACCGACTGCGCCGCGAGCGGTCGGGCGCCGGCGAGAAGGCCGACGAGCGCGAAGAGGAGCGGCCGCTCAGCGGCGCGCACTCGTGTCCGTGGCGGCGGGTGCTCCAGCGGAATCGTCCCGCACGGCTTCCGGAACGGCCGTGGAGTCGACCGCAATCGTTTCGGACGAGAGGCGGAAGCCGTCGAACCGCACCTCGACGCGCGCCGGCGCCACCGCGTGCGTCCACGGCACGGCGACCAGGCGGCGGCTGTGCGGAAAGAGCGGGAACGCCGGCCCCTCGGTCGAGGGCAGCGCTGGCGCTTCGGCCACCAACTTCTGGGCCCGACCAATGCGACCGCTCGTGTTCTCCAGTTCGACGAGGAGTTCCCGGCGCGCGGGCCGCCAGACGGCGCCGCGCACCTGCACGTCCGCGGCCGCCAGCTTCTCCTTCTGGTTCAGGTAGACCACGTGGGGCAGCTCGATCCGGAGGTTGAGGCCGGAAGAGGTGCGTGCTCCGCTGACCGCGCTCCAGATGTTGAACCAGGCCGGCAGCGAGTCTGCGCTCGCCTCGTAGAACACCGTGTAGCGCTGCCGCGGCTGCAGGCGGAAGCTCAGGGTAGATAGCTTGACCTGCACGCGGGCGGTGTCGAGGGGCACGTCGCGCAGGGTGCCTGCGCTGTCCACCTCGAAGCCCCGCACCGTCAGTTGCACCGTGAGCGGAAAGAGCGACTCGTTCCCCACGACGAACGACGATTTCGCGTTGCCGCGATGCTCCACGATCGGTGGGCTCACCGACTGGCCTGCCGCCGTGCCGGGCACGGCCAGTACGCAGGGCAGCGCCCAGGCGAGGGCACGAAGGACGGTCACGACGACTCCATGTGGCGCGGAAGGGAACGATGGCGAAGTCAACAGGAGGCGGCGCGAAGATTCAAGGTGCGGCGGCGGATGGCGCGATGCGGCGCGGCACGGGGCCGGGCGTCAGTAGGTCACGGCGCGCAGGTTGAGGGTGCCCGTGTAGGTGCCCGGCGGAAGGACGAGGCCCGTCAGGTCGAGCTGCAGGTCGAGCGCGTCGTTGCGGGTCTGCCGCCGGCAGGCGTTGCTGTTGCAGACGGCGTACGTGAAAAGGACGAGGCTGCCGCCGGCCGTGCCAACGCCGCCGACGCCGGCGCCGTTGATCGGCGTGAAGACCGGGACGCTGCCGCTGATCATGCGGCCGCGGATGCGGGTCGAGGGAATGAACGTCGTGCCGCTCGACATCGCCTGCGCCGGCTGGTTGAAGTAGGCCACGAGCGACAGGGTGCCGGAG
>DASUOW010000009.1:0-2828 GCA_036276435.1 Gemmatimonadales bacterium | reverse complement strand
GACCAGCATCCTCCCGATCCGGCGTCGGTCACGCGCATCAGAGGGGTCCACGTGCATGCCGAGCCCATGCATGCCCGATCGAGCGGTCTCGTGCGTCGGCGCGATCGCGCAGGTCGGAGTCGGCATCTGCTGACGCTGCTGTTCGGTGTGGCACTGGTGGGCGCCGCGCTCGTGGCGGTGCGCCACGTCGTGCAGGCACGACCGGTCGAGCGCCTCGCCGAGGGCGTCGCGAGCTTGCGGCTCCCTCGGTTCTTTCGCCCATGGGCGCCGCGGAGCACGTGGCTCGGCACGTGGCTGCGCTTCACGCGCGACGATCCCTACTTCTGGCACATGGGCAGCAGCACGCCGTACCGTGCCGACCTCGCCGTCATCCAGGTCGTGCCCCACCAGATGCGCCGGCTGGGGGACGACGTCTTCCGCGGCCTGCAGGGTGGGCTCCAGCACGTCGAGGATGCGACGTGGGGGCCTTGGGAGACGCGCGGTGCGTGGAAGCTCCGCATCGGCGAGGGGCGATACACGGCCAACACGATGGACGCACCGTCGTGGCTCGCGCTCGCCGTGGATCCGGCGCGCGCCCTCGTGCTTTCCTATCGCGTCTGGAAGTCGTCGGCCTCGCGCCACGACGTCATCGCGTTGCTGGAGCAGGCGATGGCTTCCTACCGGCCCGCCGGTGACGTGGACGCCTACTTCGCCTCGCTGCCGCGCGATCCCGGTGCGGGCGTGAACGTGTCGTTGCCGGTGGAGCTCTGGGATCCGTTCCCGTGGGAGTTCGATGCGAGCGGCGTCGCGTGGCTCTACTATCGCCTCGACCGGCAGTGGGCCGAGGATCCGGAGCTGCCGGAGCAGGCGATCGCAGTCGCAACGTTCTTTCGTCCCGGCGACGCGGTGCAGGCCGCGGCGGCGCGCGACATCCTGATGCGCGAGGCAGGGCAGGGACTCGCCGACGTGCCGGCCGGAACGTCGGACGACGCGACGGCGCCGGTCGTGCACGCGGTCGTGCACGTCGTCGGGGCACGGCGTGAGCCTGCCTGGCTCGTCACCCGCATCGACACCGCGCGGGGTGTGGGCCTCGCATACCGACCGTGGCAGCGCGACCGAGATCGTGCCGCCGCCGTGGCCGTGGTGGAGCGCAGCGTGTCGTCGTACCGCTTCACCGGCGACAGCACGTTCTTCGACGCGAAGCCGAGCGAGCCCTGAGCCGGCATCCGGGAGCGCGACGTGTCCGAGCCTGACTGGTGGCAACGTGCCCGCGCGCTCGAGGCGCTCGGCCGCCTCGAGGAGGCGGAAGCGGCCATCACCGACGCCGTGCCGCACATCGGCGCACCGGCGTCGGTGGCGACGCTCCATGCGGAGCGGATGCGACGCCTGCAGGCGGCCGGAGATGTCGAGGGAGCGCGCGAGGCACGTCGGCGCGCCGAGCAGTGGATCACGTACTACGCGAGTCTCGCGACGAGCGGCGGCGAGGGGCTGGCGCTCTCCCGCGAGCGCGACGCATTCCTGGCGGCGCTCGGTCGCGAGCCTGCCGGCCCCCCGCCATCGGAGCCATGATGACCATCCCGTTCCGCGCCGTGCGTCTCGTGGCGCTGCTGGTTCTCGCGCCGGTCGCCGCGCCGCTGGCGGCGCAGGAGTCCGCCGAGGTCGTCGCCGTCGTGCAGGCCTTCCACGCGGCGCTGCTGCGCGGCGACAGCACGGCTGCGCTCGCCCTGCTGGCCGACGACGCGACGATCCTCGAGAGCGGCGGACGGGAGACGAAGGCCGAGTATCGGGCGCACCACCTGCCGGCCGACATCGCCTTCGTCCAGGCGGTGCGTGGGGAGTCGGTGACGCCCGACGTGACCGTCATGGGCGACGTGGCGTGGGCGACATCGACCAGCGCGTCGCGCGGGGAGTACAAGGGGCGGGCGGTGGACGCGGTGGGCGCCGAGCTGATGGTGCTCAGCCGCACGCGGGAGGGCTGGCGTATCCGCGCGATCCACTGGTCGTCGCGATCGCGAAGCCGCTGACGACATCGAAGCGCCGGCTCCCGAGAGGGGCCGGCGCTTCTCCTTCTCGATCCGTCGACCGCCTGGCCTGCGCTACTGGTACTGGATGTAGAGCGGCACCGGCCTGAGCCGCAGTACGGCCTCGGGCGGCATGGGCGTGCCGTCGTGGCGGGCGGTGGTGAAAAGCTTGAAGCCCGTGTACTGCACCGGGCGCCGTGCGATGACGTCGCGATACGTCGCACGCTTCAGCATGGGCGTGCCCCACCCGTCCATCTCGATCACGAGCTGCACCGCAGGGTCGCGCAGCAGGTCCTGCGCGTTGGTGAGCATCGGGCCCGTGAACCGATGGATGACCACCACCTTGGGCGGGAGCCCGAGGCTGTCCACGAGCCGGGCGATGCGCTGCAGCACCGGGTTGATCGTGGCGGCGTCGAGCGTGCCGATCCGGCCACCCGGCCGCTGGCCCGCGGACATGGCGAACTCCGGATCGATGGCGAGGTGCACGTCGGGCTCGGCGAGCCACGGCATCAGGCGATCCACCTCCGGGCCGAGCGGCGCGAGGCCGGGCTGCACGTCGAGGAAGGTGATCCACCCGCGCGCTCGTGAACGCGCGACGATGCGGTCGATGGATGCAGCCGGATGCCGCAGCCGGTACAGGCCGTCGGCGCCCGGCGCGCCCTGGGCCACCGTGGCGATCATGTGCAGCGCGCCCACGGTGGCGCGCGTCGAGTCGGCGCGCGTCCAGCGATCGACGAGGGCCGCGACGCTGTCCTCGAGCCGCCCCGGGGGTACCGAGCCCAGCATGCCCATGCGCGTGCTGGCCGGGTGGCCGTAGGCGGCGATGAT
>DASUOW010000008.1:0-16587 GCA_036276435.1 Gemmatimonadales bacterium | reverse complement strand
GGGCACCTGATGGAGGTGGCGCCGGGGACGCCGCGCGAGGTGGTGGGGCGGATGATGCTGGGTGCGGGCGTGTGAGGGCCGGAGGCTGGTGGCGCGCCGGCGTGGCGCTCGCGGCCGGGCTCGGTGTCCTGGCGCTGTTCTTCGTGGCGAGCGGGTTCGACCCGGGCGAGGCGCTGGGCGCGATGTGGCGCGGGGCGTTCGGGTCGTGGTTCGCGCTGATGTCGGGGACCCTCATCCGCGCGGTGCCGATCGCCCTGATCGCGCTCGGGTTCACGGTGGCGTACCGGGCGGGCGCCCTCAACATCGGCGGCGAAGGGCAGTTCTACGCCGGGGCGATGGCGGCGACGTGGGTGGGGTTGCATCTCGGCGGCTGGCCGGGCGCCCTCGCCATACCGGTCGCGCTCGCGGCGGGGTTCGCCGCGGGGGCGGCGTGGATCACGGTGCCGGTGCTGCTGCGGCGGCGGTTCGGCGTGCAGGAGGTGATCAGCACGCTGCTGCTCAACTTCGTCGCCGAGGCGCTGGTGAGCTACGCGGTGCAGGGGCCGCTGCAGGAGTCGCAGCACATCTATCCGCAGAGCGATGCGCTGCCGGCGTCGCTGCACCTGCCGCTGCTGTTCGGCACGCGGCTGCATGCGGGGGCGCTGCTTGTGGTGGCGGCGGCGGGCGCGCTCGCGTGGGTGTTCGCGCGCACCCGGCTCGGGTTCGAGCTGCTGGCCTCGGGGCTGGGACCGCGGGCCGCGACGGTGAGCGGGCGCATCCCGGTGGAGAAGCTGGCGGCGGGCGCGCTGCTGGTGTCGGGCGCGTTCGCCGGGCTCGCGGGCGGCACCGAGGTGCTCGGCGTGAGCTACGCGCTCTATCCCAACCTGTCGCCCGGGTACGGCTTCACCGGGATCGCGGTGGCGTTGCTCGCGCGCGGGGCGCCGCTCGGGATCCTCGCGAGCGCCGTGCTGTTCGGTGCGCTCGAGGCGGGCGCCGGGGCGATGCAGCGCGACGCGGGCGTGCCCGCCGTGGCGGTGTACGTCGCCGAAGCGGTGATCATCGTCGCCGTGCTGCTGGCGGATCGGTTCGCGGTGCGCGCGCGGCGGGAGGCGACGGCGTGATCGACCTCTCGATGGCGGAGGGCTTCCTCTCGGCGCTGCTGCGGGTGGCCACGCCGCTGCTGCTCGCGGCGCTGGGCGAGATGCTGGCGGAGCGCGCCGGCGTGATCAACCTGGGCGTGGAGGGCGCCATGCTCGCGGGGGCGCTCGCCGCCGCGATCGGCGCCTCGGGCGCCGGGCCATGGGCGGGCCTCGCGCTCGCCGTGGCGGCGGGTGCGGTGCTCGCGGCGGGGTTCGCCGCGGTGGCGATCGGCGCGCGCACCGACCAGATCATCACGGGCACCGCGACGACGCTCCTCGCGCTCGGGCTCACCGGCGCGATCTACCGACGCGCCTTCGGCACCACCGGGGCGGGGCTCTCGCTGCCGACGCTCAAGCCGCTGGTGGTGCCGGGACTGTCCGAGGTGCCGCTGGTGTGCCAGCCGCTCTTCGCGCAGCCGCTGCCGACGTATCTCGCGCTGGCGGCCGTGCCGCTGCTGTGGTGGTTCCTGTTCCGCACGCGCACGGGCCTGGCGCTCCGCGCCGTGGGCGAGTCGCCGGCGAGCGCCAGGGCGGCGGGCGTGCCGGTGCGGCGGATGCAGGTGCTGGCCACGATCGCGGGGGGCGCCTTCGCGGGGCTCGCGGGCGGCACGCTGGTGCTGGCGCAGGTGGGCACGTTCGCCGAGCGGATGACGGCGGGACGCGGATTCATCGCGATCGCGATCGTGGTGCTCGGGCGCTGGCATCCGGTGGGCGTGCTCCTCGCCGCCCTCCTCTTCGGCGGGGCGACGGCGCTGCAGTTCCTCTTCCAGGCGGCGGGGCTCGACGTGCCCTACCAGCTCTTCCTCATGCTGCCGTACGTGCTCACGCTGGTGCTGCTGGCCGGCGTCGCCGGCGGCGTGCGCGCCCCGGCGGCGCTCGGCCGGACGACGGAGTGACCATGGATCGTGCCCGCGCCCTGGTGGCCCAGCTCGAGCTCGCGCCGCATCCCGAGGGCGGGTTCTATCGCGAGATCTTCCGCTCGCCCGAGCGCGTGGTGGCGGAACGCCACGGCGCCGGGCGCGATGCGCTGACGGTGATCCACTTCCTCCTCCCGGCGGGCGCGCACAGCGCCGTGCACCGTGTCACCGCCGACGAGGCGTGGCACTTCGTCGAGGGGGATCCGCTCGAGCTGGTGTGGGTGACGGAGGCGGACGAGTGGCGCGCCGTGCGTCTGGGCGCGCTCGCCGACGGCGACGTGCCGGCCGCGGTGGTGCCCGCGGGCGCGTGGCAGGCGTGCCGTCCGCTGGGTCGCTACACGCTCGTGGCGTGCGACGTGGCGCCGGGTTTCCAGTTCGACGATTTCGCCCTGCTGCGGGACGATCCGACGCTCTGCGCGGCGCTCGTGGCGCGTCATCCGGCGCTGGCCGCGTTGATCTAAAGGTCAACATCGGCGGATTCGACGCGGCAAAACTCTTGCAATGCTGCACCGATGTTCGCACATTCGGTATGCTGTGACGGTGTCGCAGCGTACTTCCTCGGACATCCGGTGCACTGCCAGGACGGTCGCTTCGACCGCGAATCACTCGCGGATGCGGCTGGAGACCGGAGCCGACCACCTCCTCAAGGAGCCATCATGGCAGTCAGCCGGAAGACGAAGCGGGTCGTGAAGAAGACGGCGAAGAAGGCCGTCCGTCGCAAGGCCGCGAAGAAGGCCGTTCGTCGTACCGTCGCCAAGAAGGCCGTGAAGAAGGCCGTGCGTCGCAAGGTCGCCAAGAAGGCGGTCCGTCGCGCGGTTGCGAAGAAGGCCGTGAAGAAGTCGGTCCGTCGCAAGGTTGCGAAGAAGGCCGTCCGTCGCTCGGCTGCGAAGAAGGCGGTCCGTCGCCGTCGGGTGAAGCGGGCCGTGGCTGCGGCGATCCTCGCCAACACGCTGGCCGCGTAGGCAGTGCGCACGGCGTGAGTCGCGTTCTCCACGCGTCGTTCGTCGTGGCTCTCGGGGCGCTCGCAGCATGCGGGCGCCCCGATGCGCAGCCACCCCAGGCGAGCCGCCCCGAGTCCGTGCCCGCCGCGCCCGTCCTCTCGCCCGCCGATGCCGCCGCGGCGCTCGAGGCACGCATCGAGGCGCGCCGCGGCAGCCTGGTGCGCAAGCCGGGCAGCACCGTCGCCGGGGACGCCGTGTCGCAGTGGACCGCCTTCTACGCGGGCGACACGCTGCTGCTGATCGACGACAGCGTCAGCCTCGGCGACTACGGCGGCTCGCGGGTGCGTTTCTACTTCGACGAGGGGCGGCTGCGGTTGTACCGCGAGGAGGGGCAGCGCACCAAGACCGGTGCCGGCGAGCGGGGGGTACGCGCCATCAGCACGCGCATCGTCTTCGACGACGCCGGGGCCGTGGCCGCCTCCACGTACCAGGTGGACGGGCGCGATTCCACGCTGCCCGGCACCAAGCTCGACGAAGCCCGCACCCGCTCCGCGGACCTGCTGCGCCGGCTGGTGCTGTCCCGCTAGGCGTCGCCGCCGTCGCCGGGCGGCCACGCCCAGCGGCGGATCAGCTCGCCGTCGCTCGTCATGTGGGGATAGGAGAAGTCGTCGGCGACGAGCTGCTCGCGGGCGACGCTGTTGAACCGCGCCACGAACGCCTTGCGCCGCTCCCAGACGAGGAAGCAGGCGCGATGCATCGGCGCGTCGGAGAAGCGCCAGAAGGGGTCGGCGTCGTCCGCGAGGAAGCCCGGCGTCACGAAGGCATCCTCGCCCGGACGGATGGCCACGCCGCAGAGGGCGCAGTATGCCTGTCCCGCCTCGATCCGATCCATGGTCCGCGAGTGATACCCGTCCGCCGGCGGAACCGCCGTCAGGATGACGGCCGCTGCACTCCAGCCGCGTCGAGGTGACCGAAAAGGCGCGGGGCATGCGCAACGGCTCGGCGGAACGTAGCTTCGTGCACGGCGGCCATCGTACGACGACACTTCCGGAGGCGGGGCATGGCGAACATCGACGAGTGTGTTCCCGGTCGGCAGGCGAAGGTGCTCACGAGCGGCGTCGGCCGCGTGGTGGGCAAGGTGGGTCACATCGTCGAGGTGTCGCGCGTGCGCCGGCCGCCGACGGGTCCGCTGCGCGACGAGGTGACGGTAGACGTGCCCGGCCACGGCGAGGTGGTGCTCGCGCCGGGCGACGTCGAGGTGCTGCCCGGCTAGCGCGCCCGCCGCTCGTACAGGACGGTATCGCGCCAGCGACCGTCGAGCTGGGCGATGCGCTCGCGCCGGCCCACCAGGCGGAAGCCCGCCTCCTCGTGCAGCCGGATGCTGGGCCCGTTCTCGGCGAAGATGGTGGCCTGCAGCGTCCACAGACCAGCCGCGTCGGCCCGCTCGATGAGGGCTTCCAGCAGCGCCCGCCCGACCCCGCGTCGGCGGGCGCTGTCCGCGACGTACACGCTCACTTCCGCCACGCCCCGATACACGGCGCGCCGGGAGACGGGGCTCAGCGCCGCCCAGCCCGCCATGCCGCCGTCCAGCAGCGCCACCAGCCGGGGTGCGACGAGGTGCGCCGCATCCCACTCCTCCCACGACGGGGTGGCCGTCTCGAACGTCGCCATACGCGTCGCGATGCCTTCCGCATAGATGCGCTCGACCGCGGGCCAGTCGGCGGGCGCGAGGGTGCGGAGCACGAGATCGGCGGGAACCGTGCTCATCGGCCGGGGTCCGGGCTCGGCATCCAACCACCGCGGCGCCGGGTATAGACGGAATACCGTCTTCCCCGGGAGGACCGAATGCGGGGCATGCTCATTACGCTCGGCATCGTGCTCGTGATGCTGTGGGTGCTTGGTTTCGTGGTGTTCAAGACGGCAGGGTTCCTCATCCACCTGCTGCTCATCATCGGCGCGATCGCGCTGATCAGCGGTTTCGTCCGCCGCGCCGCCGGTCCGCCGGTGGTGTAGCGACGGGCAGGGAGCGCGGCGCCGTCATCGGCTCGGCGTCGCCTCCCTCGCTCCGTTCCCCTCCTGCCAGCCAGTTCACGGTCCATCACCCGCCGCCGTCGTGTCGGGCGGTTCCAGTCGCCAGGTGCCGTCTTGCCGGACCACCAGGGCTTCCCGCCGCTCGTAGTGGCCGGGGCCGCTGTCGGTGACCCAGCGCTGCACCACGACGAGCGTATCGTCCCCGCGCCAGGCGATGGTGTCGGGGCCCCAGCGCGTGGGCTCGACGCGGAAGACGGTCGCGACGTCGTCGGACTCGGGGGTCAGGATGGCGAGTGCGTTGGGATCGAACTGGGCCTCGAGGTCGAACGACGCGGTGGCGAGCCAGCGGCCCGTCGGCGATGGCACCGGGCGCGCATCGACGCGGACCTGCTTCGCGGTCCGCTCGTGCACCAGCAGGTAGCTCCGTCCCTCGTAGTAGCCCACTCGCACGCCGTGGAGGAGCGTGCCCGGCAGCCGCCCGTCATAGCGGAGCAGCCGGTAGTCGTCTCCCTCGGTGGTGTCGTCCACCAGCAGCGCGGACACCTTGCCCGTGCCGATGATGCGGAGCGTGTCGCCCCGGCGCTCGGCTTCGCCGTTGGAGGCGGCGAGGGCGCGGGTCTCGTCGGCGTCGCGGCCCTGGAAGGCGGGCGTGCGCGCGTCGCCGCAGGCGAGCAGCGTGGCGAGCCCGAGCAGCGGGAACCACCAGCGGCGACAGGTGCTCATCGGCCGCCGCGGAAGAAGTCGGCCACCCGGTTGGCGGGCATGCCGCCGAAGTCGGCATTCCAGAGCATCACGACCACAAGGCGCTCATCAGGATAGAGCAGCATCTGGGCGCGCGAGCCGGCGGCGCCACCGCCGTGCGAGACCAGGCGACGGCCAAGGGAATCCGCGGCCACGAAGAAGCCGAGGCCGTAGGATGTCGCGGAGCCGTCACGGAGGCGCTGCGGCGTCCACGCGAGCCGCACCAGCGAGTCGGCCACCAGCCGGCCGGCCATGACGCCATCGGCGAACCGGGCGATGTCCTCCGACGTGGAGACGTAGCCGCCACCCGCCCACTTGATGGAGTTGTCCACCGCGGCGGTGTTCACGCGCGGCCTGGTCGAGTCGGCGCGGGAGTAGAAGCGCGCGCGATGGGTGACGATGCTGTCGCTGAAGTCGGCGCTGGTGTGCGTCATGGCCAGCGGATCGAAGACGCGCTGCTGCATGAAGGCGAGGAACGGCTGTCCCGCCGCGCGCTCCATGACGGCACTCACCACCGTGAAGCCGAAGGTGGAGTAGCTGTACCGGGTGCCGGGCTCGAAGAGGAGCGAGTCGGCGCTGAAGGGTGCGAGCGCCTCGACCACCGAGCCGTACCGGGTGGTCGACATGAACTCGCCGGGATGCCGGTAGTGGCGGATGCCGCCCGTGTGCCCGGCCACCTGGCGCACGGTGACGGGCCACGGCTTGGCGGGAAACTCGGGTACGTAGCGCCGCACGTCGGCGTCGAGATCGACGCGTCCCTCCGCGAGGAGCACGAGGAGCCCGCCGGCCGCGAGCGACTTGGACACGCTGCCGATGCGGAACCGCGTGAGGTTCGTCACCGGCACCTGCTGCTCCAGGTCGGCCATGCCGAAGCCGCGGCTCCAGAGCAGGGCGCCGTCGCGCATTACCGCCACCTGGGCGCCAGGGATGCCGGTGCGCTGCAGCGTGGCCTCGATGAGCGCGGCGGCCGAGTCCTGCGCGGGCGTGGCGACGGGTGCGGCGGTGGCGGCGGGCGCGGCGGACCGGGACGGGGCACAGGCAGCGACCGCCATGAGCAGCGCGAGCGAGCAGCGACGGATCATGGGTGCTCCGGAAGGTCGGGAACGCCGGCCGCTACCATCGCAGCTGCAGCGGCAGGGCGGGGCGCAGGTCGGCGGATCCGCCGCCGGCGGCCCGGTCGAACTCGATCAGCATGCCGTGCGCAGCCGCGCGGCGCCACTCCACGATCCGCGAGTGCGCGAGCGCGATGGCCTCGCCCGACGGGGCCGCCACGGGCGTCTCGATGACGACGCGCGTGACCTCGCGGGTGGTGCCCGGCGACTCGGGACGGCGGCCGAACGGGAGCACGAACAGCAGCGGCTCGTCGAGTCGCTCGCTGTTGGTGGCCATCGGGATGGCACCGCCGTCGGGGAGATACGGCGGCCGGTAGTTCCAGGTGCGGAAGAGCGGCTGCTCGCCGGGCGTGCCCGGCCTGATGCCGACGCCGAACGGGGAGGAGGTGCCGGAGTCGCGTCCCTGCCAGCGGTCGAAGAGCCGGGTGCGGGCCACGAGCTCGCTTCGCGCCTCGGCCTCGAGCTCCACCCACAGGAACTCGAGGTAGGCGTTGCCGAAGAAGAAGCGGCGGTTGGCCGTGCCCTGCCCGGGATGGGTGTTGGGCGCGCCCTCGACGAAGCCGTGCTGGACGAGGGCGTCGGCTTCCGGGGCACCCGGTGCGGTCAGGATGAAGAGGTGGTCGAGTTGCACGTCAGAGCGCCCAGCCCGCGCGGTAGTCGCGCGTGAGCAGCGGGTTGGCCTCGACGGCGTTGGTGAACGTCATGGAGGGCGCGTCGTAGTACAGCTTTCGTCCCTGCCCGCTGCGGAGCGCCGCGATGCCGAGGAGCATCGTCTCGGTGAGCGGGGCGGCGTACTCGAAGGGCGCGCAGGCGGTGCCGCGCTGCATGCACGCCTCGGCCCAGTTCATCTCGTGGCTGGTGGTGACGCGCGGCAGCGAGGCGGGAACCGCCTTCGCCTGCTCCATCAGGTCGAGGGGCCAGATGCGCGGGTTGGCGCCGTACGTCTCATGCATCAGGATGCCCTTCTCGCCTACGAAGATGACGCCGCCCTCGCGCTCGAAGGCCACATCGTCGGGGAGCGCCGCGGGTCGCGGGGGCATGAGGCCGCCGTCGTACCAGTTGAGCTTCACCGGCGGCTGGCCGCGCCGCGCGGCGAACTCGTAGTGCACCAGCATGCCGGCGGGATACGTGACGGGCACCTTGTCGGTACGGCCCCAGGGCGTCGAGGTGGCCTCGACGCTGACCGGCGGCGCCAGCTCGAGCGCCCAGAACGGCTGGTCGAGCAGGTGCGCGCCCATGTCGCCCAGCGCGCCCACGCCGAAATCGAGCCAGCCGCGCCAGTTGAAGGGGTGATACGCCTGATGCCACGGCACGTCCTCGGGCACCGGGCCGAGGTAGAGGTCCCAGCGGAGGCCCGCCGGCGGCGGGTCGGCGGGAGTCACGGGACGCCCGATACCCTGCGGCCAGATGGGCCGATTGGTCCACGCCTCCACCGTGTGCACGGGCCCGATGACGCCCGCCCGGATCCACTCGACGATGCGGCGCGACTCCTCGCGTGAATGCCCCTGGTTGCCCATCTGGGTGACGACGCCGGTGCGGCGCGCCGTCTCCTGCAGCACGCGGGCCTCGTGCACCGACCAGGTGAGCGGCTTCTGCACGTAGACGTGCTTGCCCGCGTTCATGGCGGCCGCGGCGATCACGGCGTGCAGGTGATCGGGCGTGGCGACGACGACGGCGTCGAGGTCCTTCTGCTGCGCGAGCATCTCGCGGAAGTCGGCGTAGCGCCTGGCCTTCGCGAACTGCCGCTGCACGGCGAGTCCCTCGGGCCGCGGGCGGCCCTCGCCGTCGGTGCCGCGTCCGGCGAGCGCGCGCTCGACGTAGCCGAAGTCCACGTCGCACAGCGCGACGATGTTCTGGCTCACGAGCTGTTCGGCGTTGCTCATGCCCATCCCGCCGGCGCCCACGATGGCGACGTTCAGCGTGTCGCTGGGGGCGCGGACGCCGCGGCCGAGCACGTGACGCGGGACGATCATGGCGGCGGCCATGGTGGCCGTCTCGCCCACGAAGGTGCGACGGGAAACGGCGCGCCTCATTGCGTGCGCATGAGCAGGAATCCGACGGCGGCGGCGATGACCGCCGCGAGCACGGCCATCATCTTCCGGAAGCGCAGGGCCCGGCGGGCCTCCCACGCGGCCTGGTTCACCCAGTACTGGCCCGGGCGCTCCTCGTTGACGACGCCCGCGGCGATGAGGGCGGCGAGCCGCCGCTTCGCCATGAAGGAGTCGGTGAGCAGCGGCACCGCGGTGCTGCTGCTGAAGGCGCGGCGCTCGACGAGGCGCTCGACGAGGCGTCGCTCGGCGGCGACGACGAGGGCGGGGATGGGTGCGCTCATACGGGTCGCTCGATCGACTCCGACTGCGGGGTGAAGAACTTCGGACCCTGCTCGGTGATGTAGAGGCAGTCCTCGAGCCGGATGCCGAACTCGCCGGGGATGGCGATCATCGGCTCGTCGCTGAAGCACATGCCGGGCGCGAGGGGCGTCGTGTTGCCGCGCACGAAGTTGGTCCACTCGTGCCCATCGAGGCCGATGCCGTGGCCGGTGCGGTGCGGGAGCCCCGGCAGCTTGTAGCCCGGACCGAAACCGGCGTCGGTGATGACCTTCCGCGCCGCGGCGTCCACCGCTTCGCAGGGCACGCCCACCTGGGCTGCCTTGAACGCCGCGTCCTGCGCGCGGCGCTCGAGCTCCCAC
This sequence comes from Gemmatimonadales bacterium, assembly GCA_036276435.1. Taxonomy (GTDB): domain Bacteria; phylum Gemmatimonadota; class Gemmatimonadetes; order Gemmatimonadales; family GWC2-71-9; genus JAGGAG01. The sequence continues at coordinate 7,038 of DASUOW010000008.1, read as the reverse complement.
ACCTGTCGCTGGCGTGCACTCGGCTTGCCGAAGACGGTGGTGCGCGTCACGTCGGCCTGGTAGCCCTCGAAGGCGCAACCGCAGTCCATCAGCACGATGTCGCCCGCGCGGAGCTGCTTGGGCTGGCGGGTGCCGTGCGGAAAGGCGGAGCCCGCGCCGAAGAGGATGAGCGCCCACGGATCCGAGCCGCCGAGCTTCGTCATCGCCGCCATCATGGCGCGTGAGACCTCCTGCTGCGATACGCCGTCGCGCAGCGTGGGGATGACGGCACGGAAGGCGGCGAGGGTGATGTCGTTGGCCCGTTGCATCAGCGCCAGCTCGGCCGGCGACTTGTGCATCCGGCACCCGGCCGTGACGGGCGTGGCGCTCACGAAGGCGGCGCTCGCGGCCTCCTGGCGGATGCCGTCGGCGATGAACCAGCGCACCTGCTCCTCGATGCCGATGCGCCCGGTGGCGAGGCCGCGGTCGCGCACGAGGCCGGCCGCGAGCGCATAAGGACTCTCGTCCTCCTGCCACACGCGCAGCTCGGGCGTCTCGCCGATGAGCTCGCGCATGCGCGACTCCTCGAAGCCGGGGCCGATCCACGCCGGCTCGCCGTCGGCGGGGAGCAGCGCGAGGAAGGGACGCTCGGAGGGCCACCACGACACGCCGGTGAAGTACGTCATGCTCGACCCCGGCTCGAGCAGGATGGCGCCCAGCCCCTGCTCGCGCATGAGGCGGCGGGCCTTCTCGCGCCGGACCGCGCGCTCGGCGTCGTCGATGGGCGCGACGCCGGCCGTCATCGGCTCGAGCGCCGTGATCGATGCCGGTGGATCGGCGGCCGCGGACGCGGCGCGCGGCAGCGCGAGCCCACCCATCAGGCCGGCCATCAGTCCGGTGAACTCGCGTCGGTCGATCGTCATGGGGGTCCGGCCCCGTCGCCGGGAATCAGAGGAGTGGCTCAAGGCGCCGGTGCCTCACGGATCCACCCACCGGCCCATGTAGAGTGCGTCGTGGTAGACGCCGTCCACGCACAGGTCGCGCGTCACCAGTCCCTCGATCTTCCAGCCCAGCCGCTCGTAGAGACGGATGGCGGCGAGGTTGTCGGCGCGGACCTTGAGGTCGAGCTTGCGGATGACACCGCTGCCTTCGGCCCACTCGATGAGCATCTCCAGCAGCGCCCGTCCGAGCCCCTTGCCCGCGTACGCCTGCAGCACGCTGATGCCGAGCTCCCCGGTGTGCCGGATGCGGGAACGGGCACCGCCCTCGAAGACCAGGTTGCCCACGACCCGCTCGCCGTCCATGGCCACGAGCGCGAGCGCGTTGTCCGCGGCGAGGAGCTGCGCCAGCGCCGCGCGCTGCTCCACCTCGTCGAGCCCCCGTCCCTCGCCGCCGAAGGTGAGATAGGTGCTCTCGGCGCCCACCTGCTTCAGGCAGGCGACGACGGCCCCCGCATCGTCGGGCACGGCGGTGCGGATGGCGATCGTGCGCCCATCGGGCAGCGCGAGGTCGCGGGGGGACGGGAGGTGGCGGTGCGGGGAGTCGATCATGGAGAGGTGATGTTGGGGGCGGGTGCGGCGCATGGCAAGGGTGGATGCGACGACGGGCGGCCCGCCATGGGCCGCCCGTCGTCCAGGCCTTCAGCCGAGCCTAGTGCTTGGCGGTATTGATGCCGAGTGCCGAGGACATCGGGCAGACCCCGGTCACGGCGGTCTGGCTGACCAGCATCCCGGCGAGCACGGCGGCGATGCCGCCGACCGGCAGGGCACGACGGGCCAGCATGCGCGTGACCGGATTGCCACGGCGCGCCAGCAAGCGCGCGCCTCCGCCGAGCAGCAGGGGCCCGGCGACACTGCGGATGCGGCGGTCCCAGCCGCCAACGTTCTCCCTCATGATGAACCTCCTCCGATATTGGTGGCAGCCCCGATGGGGCGGTCGCCGGTGTCGATGCGAAGCGGCGGCAGGCCGGTCACCTCGAACGTGGTCGAAGCCACCTGGATGCCGGCCGCGTCGAACGCTGCCAGCACGTCGCGCGTGATCCGGTCCTTGAGAGCGCGGACGCCACGCTCCCGCGTGACGAACCGCACCGCCATCTGCAGCCAGTTGTCGGTAAGCTGCCAGTAGACACGCGGTTCGAGCTCGGCCGCGTCCACGAAATAGCGTCGTTGCAACTCCGCGAGCGCCTCGGCGCCGAGTTCCTGCAACTGCACGGTGTGTCGCCCGACAGCCTCGAGCAGGATGCGCTCGGCCCGGGCACGATCGGCCGTGTAGGGCACCGGCAGGCGCATCTCCTCCCAGATGAATGGGAAGTCGCGCGTGTAGTTGTACACCGGCTCGTCGAAGATCCTGTCGTTGGTGACGGTCACGAGGCGGCCGGTGTACTGCCGGGCTTCCACCCAGACGGCTGGCTTGTCGGGCTGCACGGGCGGCGGCTCGCCCATCTCCATGATCGTGGTGCGGAGGAAGCGGACGCTGATCACGTCGCCCCGCACGCCACCCATCACGATGCGATCGCCGACGGTGAAGATCCGGCCGCGCAGGATGATGAAATAGGCGGCGAAGGCGATGATGACCCGCTGCAGCGCCACCGCCACGCCCGCCGTGATGAGCCCGACGGCGGTCGTCAGGCGGGCCGGGTCGTCCAGCCAGATGGAGAGCAGGATGAGGACGGTGAACACGCCGGTGGCGACACGGATGACCTGCCGCCACCAGAATCGGGCGGCCACGAACCGGTCGCCTTGAAGCAGTCGCCGCGAGAGTGCGCGCAACCCGCGCCCGATCAGCATGAGCGCCGCGATCGCGACGATGCTGAGGAGGACCTTCCGGCCCGTGACGGCGTTGAGCCCCACCAGGCGGATGCCGAAGAGGTGGACGGCGCGCTCCGGCCCTACGAGTTCCACCCAGCCTTGCACCCCTGCCGCCTCCGTGACCCCGATGGAGGTGGTACTCCACCGTCGGGCACCGGGTGCCTGGGGCTACTGCGCGGCCCTCGCGACGCTATCTGCGCGCGCACTGTCCGCGGCGGCCTTCTCCCACGCCTCGCGCCAGGTGCGGCGCACGGGGATGTCGATGCAGTGCTCGGAGACGATCTGCCACGCGGTGCCCGACTTCATCCAGACGAGGCCGCAGCGCTGGTTCTGCTTGAACGCGGCGCCGTCGTAGAGGCCCTCGGTCTCCCAGCGGCTGCTCACGACGGCGAGCGTGGGGCTGGGGAATCGCACCGAGATCTCGCTGCGCTTCAGGCGGCCCATGAGGAAGCCGGTGGCGCGGAGGTCGGCGAGGCTCTGGCTGCGGGTGCCGAGCTCGCCCGTCGAGGTGAAGAGGAGGTAGCTCGGCGCCAGCAGCTGGCCCATGGCCGCCACGTCCTTGCGACGCCAGGCGCTGTCGTACTGCACGAGCAGCGCGCGGATGGTGCCATCGGCCGTGGCGGCCGGCGCCGTGGCGGGAGCCCTGGCCTGCTGCCCCGCCAGCGGAGCGGATGCGAGGAGCATCGCTGCCGTGAGGATCAAGCCGCGCACGTGGACCTCCGGATGGGGATCATGGCGCCTCGAGGACCTGCACCTCGACGTGCGACGGATGACGGGCCGCGTGGTGCACCGCGTGCGTCTGCGCCTTGTAGTCCGACGCGCGCGCCCGGAAGATGTTCGGCACGAACGTCTGCGGGTTGCGATCGTAGAGGGGGAACCAGGTGCTCTGGACCTGCACCATGATGCGGTGCCCCTTCCGGAACGTATACGCCTGCTGGTGCAGGTCCACGATGTAGGGCAGCACGGCGTTGGGGGTGATGGCCTTCGGCCGGTCGAATCCCTCGCGATAGCGGCCGCGCATGATGTCGGCCTGCACGATGAGCTGGTAGCCGCGCATCACGGCGCGATCGACGCCGCTGTCCGGGTACACGTCGATGAGCTTCACGACCCAATCGGCGTCGCTGCCGGTGGTGGAGGCGAAGAGCCTCGCCACCACGTCGCCGGCGATGGTGAGGTCGGCGTCGAGCGGGGCCGTCTGCCACGTCCGGACGTCCGGGCGGCCGTCCACGAAGCGCTGGTCGCGCACGTGCCACGATTCCCACTCCACGTAGGAGGGGATGGGCCGCGGGCGGTAGGGCACCGGATGCGCGGGGTCGGAAACCCAGGACGCGCGGCCGCCCGATGCCGGCGGCGGCTCGAAACCGAGCCGGCCGCCGGGCTGCAGGTAGAGCTTCCGCCTGACGGCGCGCTTCGCGGGCCACTCGTCGAACTCGCGCCAGGTGTTGGTACCGGCGTCGAACAGGGTGGCCTCGGGGAAGCGGCCGTCGCTCCGGTCCTTGAGCCAGCGGGCGAACCAGCGCGCCTGGAGCGCGCGGTAGTCGTCGCCGGTGCGGCGGCCGAAGCGGATGGCCGCGAGGGAGTCGCCGCCGTCGTCGTACCACTGGCCGTGGAACCAGGGTCCCACGACGAGCGAGCTCAGGTGCGCGCTGTCGCTGGGCTCGAGCGCGGCATATGACGCGAGCATGCCGTAGCCGTCCTCCTGGTCCCACCATCCGCCGACGGTGAGCGTGGGAATGCCGGCGTGCCGCAGGTACCGCTGCACCGCGCGGTCCTGCCAGACGCTGTCGTACGAGGGGTGCGCCACGAAGCGCTGCCACGTGGGCCACTTCGTGGCGCCGGTGGCCTGCGCGAGCGAGTCGAGCGTGGGGAAGCCGAGGTACCAGTCGTAGGTGTCCCAGCGCGAGATGTTCAGTGGTCCGGTGCCGGCCTGCTTCGACTCGCGGCCGTGGATCCACTCGATGGCGTACGACGCGCGGAAGGCGCCCTGGTGGAAGAAGTCGTCGCCCATCCAGGTGTCGACCATGGGCGCCTGCGGGCTCATGGCCCTGAGCGCCGGGTGCGGATCGACCATGGCGGCGTTCACGAGGAAGCCGGGATAGGAGATGCCGAGCATGCCGACGCGCCCGTTGGTGCCGGGGACGTTCGCCAGCAGCCACTCGATGGTGTCCCAGGTGTCGGTGGCCTCGTCGACGGCCTTGGGGTCGCGCCGGTCGCGCGGCGGGCGGTTCATGACGAACACGCCCTCCGACCGGTGCTGGCCGCGGATATCCTGGAACACGAAGACGTAGCCGTCCTCGATCAGCTCCTTGAAGCCCACGGCGATGTTGCCCGTGCCGCCCCAGCCGTCGGTGCCGTAGGGCGTCCGCGACATGAGGATGGGGAGCGGTGCCGACCGCGTCTTCGGGACCAGGACGACGGTGAAGAGCCGGACGCCGTCGCGCATCGGGATCATCGCCTCGCGCCGCTCGAAGCGGACGCCGGCGAAGGCCGTGTCCTGCGCCGCGAGCGACGCCGGGCAGGGCAGGGCCACCAGGAACAGGATGCGCACGAAAAGGCTCATGCGCATGGGCGCCTCGGAGCGTACATGCCGGAGTCCGCGTTAAGATCGGTGGGGATGCAGGAAATTCCATCGAAAGGTAGGGCATGACCGAGCCGCATGCAGCGGGTGGCATCGTCGCGATCCGCGGGGCGATGCTCAGCTTCACGCGCGATCCCTTCGCGGATGGCGACGGGCCGGCGTACCGGCACGAGCCCGACGCCGTGGTGGCCATGGCCGGGGGCCGCATCACCCACGCCGGTCCGGCCGCCGAGGTGCTGGCGACGCTGCCGCCGGGCACGCCGGTGACGTCCTACGGCCGCGACGCGCTCATCGTGCCCGGGTTCATCGACTGCCACGTGCACTATCCGCAGGTCCGCATCCTGGGCGCCGGCGGCGAGCCGCTGCTGGGCTGGCTCGCGAAGCATGCCTTCCGCGCCGAGCAGCGGCTGGCCGACGTCGACGCGGCGCGGGAGACGGCACGCGTGTTCCTGCGCGAATGCCTGCGCCACGGCACCACCACCGCCGCCGTCTACTGCACGGTGCATCCCCACTCGGCAACGGTGTTCCTCGAGGAGGCGGAGCGCCTGGGGCTCCGGATGATCGCGGGCAAGGTGCTCATGGACCGTCAGGCCCCGGCCGACCTCTGCGACACGCCCCAGCGCGGCTACGACGAATCGAAGGCGCTGATCGCCGCGTGGCACGGCCGTGGGCGCGCGCTCTACGCCGTGACGCCGCGCTGGGCCGGCACCAGCACGCCCGAGCAGCTGGAGGTCGCGGGCGCGCTCTGGCGCGAACATCCCGGCACCTACCTGCAGACGCACATCGCCGAGACTCGCGAGGAGGTGGCGCTGGTGACGTCCCTCTTCCCCGAGCGGCGCGGCTTCCTCGACATCTACGATCACTACGGGCTCGTGGGGCCGCGCGCCATCCTGGGGCACGGCATCTGGCTCACCGATGCCGAGCGGAAGCGACTGCGGGAAGCCGGCGCGGCGCTGGCGCACTGTCCCACGTCGAACCTCTTCCTGGGCAGCGGGCTGCTCGACCTCTCGCGCGCCACTGCCGCGGCGCAGCGCACGCACGTGGGGGTCGCCACCGACCTCGGTGCGGGCACCTCCTTCTCGATGCTGCGGACGCTGGGCGAGGCGTACAAGGTGGCGCGGCTGCGCGGCGGCACGCTGCGCGCCACCGAGGCGCTGTATCTCGCGACGCGCGGCGCCGCGGCGGCACTGCACCTCGATGATCGCATCGGCAGCGTGGAGCCGGGCCTCGAGGCGGACCTGGCGGTGCTCGACCTCGCCTCGACGCCGTTCCTCGCGTGGCGCGGGGCGCTGTGCGAGAGCCTCGAGGAGCTGCTGTTCGTGCAGCTGATGCTGGGAGACGATCGCGCGGTGCGGGCGACCTACGCGGCGGGTGCTCTCGTGCACGCCCGCGAGCCCGAGCGTCAGCCGGGCGACTCCGGCCCGTAGCCGGCGAACGGCTCCGTCCAGGTGAGCTCGTCGCTCGGCCGCTGCCGGAGGCCATGGACCAGCTCCACCATGTCGCCCACGCGCTTCGCGAACGACTCGACGAGATCCCAGCCGTCGCCGTAGCCAAGCCCGTTGAGGCGCTCGGCCTCGTAGTGCGCGATGGCACCTGGCGTGGGGCAGGGGCGCGGATAGGCCGATTCGTGATGGTCGACGAGCGCGCGCCAGTGCTCGTCGCCGGCGCGTTCGA
>DASUOW010000007.1:0-8599 GCA_036276435.1 Gemmatimonadales bacterium | reverse complement strand
AGGGATAGTGGCCGCCGCCCCAGCCGGGCGCATTCCACGACGGGCCGTAGTAGCCGCCCCAGTATCCGCCAGCGTAGTACCCGCCGAAATAGCCCCAGCCGGCGTTCCAGTACGCCGGCGGCACGTAGCCCGGCGACCAGTAGAGCGGGTCGTAGCACAGCGGATCGTAGAGTGGCGAGGTGCAGTACACCGGCACGCCGGCGCTCACGACGACCGTGCTCACCGGGGCACAGCCGAGGCAGCCGCTGAACGCCGGCTCCACCTCGTAGGCCAGGTCGGTGCCGGGGGCGAGCTCGCCGGCGTCCGCGTAGGCGCCGTAGCGCAGGAAGTCGTAGTCGAAGCGGCCGGTGGTCATGCGCTGCGCCAGCTCGACGAGCCCCAGCTCGGGGTCACCCTCGATCGGCGTCGCGTTCAGGGTGCGGTAGTCCCAGAAGTTGTCCTTCGTGAACTGCTCGAACCGGAACGGGTCGGGCGAGGCGGCGACGAAGACGATGCCCCGGCCGGCGATGTCGGCCACGAAGCCCTCGCGGCCGCCACGGTTGATCACCTTGTAGGTCTTGCCGCCCTTCACGTAGTTGTCGTCGCCCGGATCGAGCGGGAAGAGCACGCGCAGGCGGTTGTCGGGATCGATGTGGAACACGACCACGTAGCGGTCGTCGCGGGTCTTGAGGAAGAGCTTGACCCGCTCGCCGCGCATGTAGCTGCCGTCCTCGTGGTCGAGCCAGATCCGCACCGGCGGCGCTGGATCGCGCGCCACGGCACCGACGGCAAGGAGGCCCAGCAGCATCGCGGACAACATGGATCCCTCCCGAAGCACTGATGAATTAGGGCGGCGGACAACGCCTGCGGCTCACCTATGCGACAGTCGTGCCAATCGCTAACTCATTGAATGACAAGGGCCACGGGGTGTGTGCCCCGTGGCCCTGTCATCGTGGCGGGACGCCTCGTGCACCTCAGGGCTTGCTGGAGTCGCGTCCCCCGGCGTAGCGGTGCCAGTACATGCGCATCTCGGACACCTTGTCGCCCTTCGTCTCGCAGAACACGGCGCCGCGGGCGTCCACCCAGTCCCCGGTCCGGCGGCGGCGGAAGACGCACTTGAACTCGGTGCTGAACCAGGGCCCCACCACGAAGATCTCGCCCGAGGTGAAGGTGACCTCGGACTGATGGTACGGCACATCCGCCCACCAGGCGCGGATGCCCTCGATGCCCTGGATGGGCTGCGAGAACGGCGTCTCGATGAAGACCGCGTCGGCGGCGAAGATCGACGTGAGCACCTCGACCCGGAGCTTCTCCCAGCCCTTGCCGAAGGTGTCGATGAGCTGGCGGCCGAGGTCGGCGGTGGGGATGGTGTCGGTCATGGGCGGAAAGGTCGCTGGGGGGACGTGGACGCGAAAGGATCCGGGCAGCACCAGGCGCGTGACGGCAGTCCCCTGCTCATTGCGAGGAGCGAAGCGACGAAGCAATCCGGGTGCGAAGAGTGGAGTCCGGTGCGCGCGCACGGAGTCCCGCTCCATGCACCCGGATTGCTTCGGCCCCTGCGGGGCCTCGCAATGAGCAAGCGGGGCCTACCGATTCACGTAAGTCTCGAAAAAGCCGAGGCCCTCGTCCTCCACCCGCCCCCCCGCCAGCCGTCCCTCCAGCACGAACCGCCCCCGCATCTGCAGGAACAGCCGGCGCATCCCGGCGGCGGCCGTCTCCGTCGATTGCGCGCTCAGTACCTGCACCCGCAGGCGCAGCGTGTCGGCATCCCGCGCGGCCACGAGGGTGAAGCGCTCCGGCGCCCTCCCACCGGCCCCGCCGGCCGGCAGCGCGCCCTCGTAGGCGATGGTCCGGAAGCGCAGCACCTGTCGCACGCCGAGCGAATCGGCCAGGGCGAGGAAGAACGGTGCACCCGCGGCTCCCACGCTGTCGCGCGGGCTGATGACGCCGCCGTACAGCAGGTCGAGCCGCGCGCCGCGGCCCATGCCCCACTCCCACGACACGTCGCGCCACACGCCCCAGTTGTGGTCGTGATAGGCGGCCGCGTCGCGCACCTCGCGGCAGGTGCCGTCCACGCAGAGCGTGCCCGTGGCGTCGGACCGAAGCCCCGGCACCACGTAGCCCGAGAGGAACTCGTCCGCACGCAGCTCGACGGGTGGGAAGTAGCGGCGCGGCTGGGGACGCACCTCGAGATCGAAGCGCGCGCGACCCGACGGCCCGCTCGCCGTGCCGGCGATGCGATAGCGTCCCTCCCGCTGCGTGACGCGGTGCTCGCCGAGCGCGAGATCGGCGCGCGTGGTGTCGAGCTGCACCCGCTCCGACGGCACCGACGACACGTAGCGCTCGTAGCGCCCGTCGGGACGGCGGCGCGTCACCAGCAGCTGGCCGCCCCAGCGGCCCGCCGGCACGTCGCCACCCACGAGGTAGGTGATGTACCACCACTCCTCGGGCGCCGTGACGACGTTGAAGTAGTGCCACTCGCCCCAGGTGGAATCGCCGCCGGGTGGGATGTGGAACCGGTCGAGCTCGTCGTAGAGCTGCTGCACCGTGGGCGCCACGAACGCCGAATCCGCCGGCGAGTCCCGCCACTCGCCGTCGAGCACGCGGAGTCCGGCGCCCACGGCGGTGGCCCGGCTCGGGATCTCGCCGCCGGCCTTCACCGGCATCACGACGCCGCCCTTCGCGACGTAGAGCAGCTTGTACTCGAGCGCCGGCGCCACCGAGCGCACGGCGCCCGCGGTGCGCGCCCCGCCCAGGAACGTTCGCGTCACGGCGCGCGCGCGGTCGACGCCGAAGAACATCCCGCCGGTGCCGCCGGTGCGCATCGCCTCGATGTCGATGCCCTGGGGCAGCACCGTCACCTCGCCGCCGCCCACGAGCGCCACGTCGCGCGACTGCGCCAGCATCGCCTCGCCCACCGAGAGGAGCACGATCATGACGCCGACGCCGAGGGCGAACCCCAGCAGCAGCACCAGAGCGCGCACCCGCTTCACGAAGAGGTGGCGGACGGCGAGCGTCCAGATCATCCCTCGATCCGTCCGTCGAGCATGCGGATGACGCGCCCCGCCTCGGCGGCGAGCCGGTCGTCGTGCGTCACGACGACGAGCGTCGTCCCCTCGCCGTTGAGGCGGCGGAAGAGGTTGAGGATCTCCCGGCCGGTGGCGGCGTCGAGCTCGCCGGTGGGCTCGTCGGCCAGGATCACGGCGGGCTTGTTGGCGAGCGCCCTCGCGATGGCCACGCGCTGCATCTCGCCGCCGGAGAGCTGCGTGGCGCGATGCCGCGACCGCGCGCCGAGCCCGACGTATTCCAGCAGCTCCTGCGCGCGCCGCCGCCGCTCGGCGGGTACCACGCCCGCTTCCGCCATCGGCAGCTCCACGTTCTCCGCGGCGCTCAGCACCGGCAGCAGGTGGAAGCGCTGGAACACGAAGCCGAGCTTCGTGAGGCGGAGTCGCGTCAGGGCGCGGTCGTCGAGCGTGTCGAGCCGCGTGTCCAGCAGCTCCACGCTGCCCGCCGACGGCGTGTCGATGCCGCCCAGCAGCTGCAGCAGCGTGGACTTGCCGCAGCCCGACGGGCCCACGATGGCCACGTAGTCCCCGGGTGCCACGTCGACGTCCACGCCGCGCAGCGCGTGGACGGTCTGCTCCTCGAGCTGGTAGGTCTTCGTCAGGCCGCGGCCCGTGAGCACCGTCATGTCGCCTCCGCGCGGAGCGTGGGCGCGATCGGCGCGCGCGCCGCGAGCCACGCCGGGTAGAGTCCCGCGAGCGCGCCGGTGAGCAGCGTCACGAGGATGGCCGTCACCACGTTCGGGGTGCGCGGCACGAAGAACGAGAACGTCGCCGGCAGGCCGGGAAAGCTGGTGAGGATCTCGTCGAGGTAGCGCGCCGTCACGAGGCCCAGCGCCACGCCCAACGCGCACCCGACGACGGTGAGCGCCGTGCCCTCCACCAGCACCTCCTTCACCACGCTGGCGCGGCTGACGCCGATGGCCCGCAGCGTGGCGATCTCGCCCAGCCGCTCGTTCACCGTGATGGTGAGCAGCGTGCCGATGAGGAGCACCGTCACGAGCAGGCTCACCGAGCCCAGGATCGTGGCGAGCTGGCGGAAGTAGACCATGCGGTCCTGGAAGTGCCGCACGAGGTCGGCCACGCCGTTCACCTCGGCGCCGCCGAGCTGCGCGCGGAGGCGGTCCACCACCGGCTCCACCTCGGCGTCGCTCCGCGCCTTCACGAGCAGCACCGAGACGCGGTCCTCCTGCTCGGTGCGCGCGAGCCGCTGCATCAGCGGCACGATGGTGCCGACCGACGGCTGGTCGCGATAGTCGTAGAGCCACTGCACCACGCCGCGCACGACGAGCCGGCGTTCCATCGCGGGGGCGGCCATCTGCGGATCGAGCACGCCGAGCAGCGTCACCGTGTCGCCGATGCCGGCCCCGAGGGCGGCCGCCGAGGCGTCGCTCAGCAGCACGCCGGCGGAATCGTCCGGCGCGAGGTCGGCGCCCCGCAGCAGCTGGTAGAGGCCCTGGTCGCGCGGATCGATGCCGTAGCCGAAGAGCGTCACCACCGAATCGGGACCGGCGACGCGCCGGCCGTAGATGGAGGTGGCCACGAGCGGCGCCACCGACGCCACCCCCGGGTCGCGCCGGATGGTGGCGACGAGGCCGGTGGCATCCGGCAGCGTCGCCTCGCTGTCGAGCGGGAGGGTGCCCTTGGGCGTGACGCGGATCTGGTAGCCGCGCACCAGCAGCAGGTCGGCGAACGACGCCTCGAGCCCGCCGCGCAGCATGACCATGTCGAGCAGCATGGCGGAGGCCACCGCGATCCCCGCGATGGAGAGCGCCGTGCGGAACGGATGCCGGCGCAGGTTGCGCACCCCCCAGCGGAGCTCCATCAGCCCCTGCCCCAGAGCACCATCGGCTTCGTGCGCACCAGCCGCCACGCGGCAAGCGCGCCGGCGGCGAGGCCCAGCACGAGCGACAGCACGACGCTGAAGCGCACGATGTCCGGCGTGACGAGCGAGAAGACGAGCTGCGTGTCGAAGAAACGCTGGTAGTAGAGGTTGGTCGCCGCACCCGACGCCCACGCGATGCCGACGCCGAGCGCCGAGCCGAGCACCGCGACCACCGCCGCCTCGAGCAGCAGGGCCAGGAAGATGGTGCGCCGCCGGATGCCGACGAAGCGCATCACGGCGGCGTCCATGCGCCGCTCCTCCACCTTGAGCAGCATGATGCAGAGCAGGAAGATCGCACTCGCCACGATGGTGATGACGGCGATGGCGCGATGGAACCGGCTCACGACGCGGAACGTCTGCGACGACTCGGACGCGATCTGGCTCGACGGATACGCCCGGTAGCCGAACGCCGCCTGGTTGAGCGTGCGCGCCACCGAATCGGCGGAGGCCCCCGGCTCGAGGGCCACGCCGAAGCGGTCGACCCGGTCGGGCTGGCCGAGCAGGGCGGCGAGGTCGGGCAGGTGCATGCGGAGCCTGAGCTCGCGGCGGAGCACGGTGGCCGGATCGGCGGCCGGCTCGTAGATGGCGGCCACGCGCGCCACCCGGTTCAGCGAGTCGGGCGCCACCCCCAGGCGCAGCGTATCGCCAACCCGCAGGCCCAGTTCCGTCGCCATGCGCCGCTCGAGGGCGACCTCGAGCACGCCCTGCGCCGCCGCGCGCGCGGGAGCCAGGAACGGGAGCAGGATCAGGAGGATGAGGTGCGGGATGCGTCGCATCGCGCCCCAATGTACCCCGTCGGCCGAAATGGTTCGCCTTGGGGCTAGAAGCGAACGGCGAGGCCCACGAAGGGGTTGACGTCGTCGGCGCCGCGGCTGAGGCCCATGTTGACGCCGACATCGAGCTGGAGGTCGTCGGTGACGCCGAGGGTCAGGCCACCGTCGGCGGTGAGCTCGCGCGGGGCGCCGCCGCCGCTGGCGTGGAACAGCTCCACGTACCCGCCGAGCGGCCCCACGATGGGGCGGCCGATGGTGGCGGACTGCGCCCAGGTGGTGCGCCACGCGCCCGGCACGTCGTTGGCGAAGTCCACCTCGAGCTGCGCGCCGAGCGACCAGTCGCCGCCCAGGTCGAGGGCGAAGGGCAGGATGATGCCGGCCACCGCGTGACGGCCGACGCGCACGCCGGGTGTCGCGTCCTGGCGCACCGCACCGACGAACGGCATGATCGCGAGCGCCGTGCGGCCGCGATCGTTGCCCCAGAGGTTCACCTTGACCCGGCCCATGATGAGCCCCTGCCCCGACGCCTTGGCGAGCAGCGCGCCGTCGGGGCCGTGGACCGTCTGGCGCGACCAGGCTTCCGTCACGAGCTGGAGGTCCACGTTCGGCAGCACGCCCACCTTGAGGTTGAGCTGCGCCACGCCCAGGTCGCGCGTGGCGGCATCGGCCTCGCGGTCGCGGCTCCAGGCGACGACGTTGGCCTCCACCTGCACCCAGCCGGCGGGAATGGAACGCGCGCTCTCGGTGCGGTCGGGACGGTCGGTGGCGAGCGGGCGGGCCTCGGCGCGGGGAGTGCGGCGGAAGAGGGAGTAGTCCTGGGCGGCGAGGGGGAGCGGGAACGCGAGCAGCAGGAGCAGCGCGGCCGCGTTGAGCAGCCCCACCCCACTGTCATCCTGAGGGAGCGCAGCGACCGAAGGACCTGCGCGGCGTCCAGCAGGTCCTTCGCTTCGCTCAGGATGACGTTGTGCGCTCCTCATGCGTCAGCCCACCAGCAACCGCCACAGTTGCGCCACGAGGAAGCACACGGTGAAGCCCATCACCAGCGGCATCAGCGTCGCCACCGCCGTCCACTTCGCGCTCCGCGTCTCCTGGTAGATCGTGTAGATCGTGGTGGAGCACGGATTGTGGAGCAGGCTGAAGAGCATGAGGTTGACGCCGGTGAGCGCCGTCCAGCCCGCGGTACGGAGCAGCGCACCCACCTCGCCAGCCGAGCCGAGCTCGAACATGACGCCGGCGCCGTCGCCCACGCCCGCCACGCGGCCGGCGAGCACCGTCAGCATGAGCACGGTGGGGATCACGATCTCGTTCGCGGGAATCGCCAGCACGTAGGCCAGCAGGATGACGCCGTTGAGCCCGACCAGCAGCCCGACCGGATCGAGCAGCCGGATGAGGTGCTCGGCGATGCTCGCCCCGGCCACCTGCACGTTCGCCGCCAGCCAGATCAGGGCGCCCGCCGGCACCGCGAACACGATGGCGCGCCACAGCACGATGATCGTGCGGTCGATCATCGAGGTGTAGAGCGTCTGCAGCACGCGCGGCGGCCGGTACGGCGGCAGCTCGAGGCTGAAGCTCGTGGCCTCGCCCTTGAGCGCCGAGCGGGTGAGGAGCCAGCTCGAGAGGAACATGGCCATGATGCCGAGGACCGCGACGCCCACCACCGCCGCGGCGGAGGCGAAGCCCGCCAGGTGCGACGGCACCAGCGCGCCCACGAAGATCGTGGCCATGAGGATCTGCGTGGGCCAGCGGCCGTTGCAGAGCGAGAAGTTGTTGGTGATGATCGCCACGAGCCGCTCGCGCGGGCTGTCGATGACGCGCGTCGCCACCACGCCGGCCGCGTTGCAGCCGAAGCCCATGCACATCGTGAGCGCCTGCTTGCCGTGCGCGCCGACGCGCTGGAACATCTTGTCGAGGTTGAACGCCACCCGCGGCAGGTAGCCGAAGTCCTCGAGCAGCGTGAAGAGCGGGAAGAAGATCGCCATCGGCGGGAGCATGACGCTGATGACCCAGGCGGTGGCGAGGTACACGCCGTCGAGCGCGAGTCCCGAGATCCACCACGGCGTGCCGATGGCCGCCGCGAGCCCCTTGAGCCACGGGTGCACCGTGCCGAGGAGGAAGTCGGCCAGCATGCGCGACGGGACGTTGGCGCCGGCGATGGTGATCCAGAACACCGCCGCGAGCAGCAGCAGCATGAGCGGCAGGCCGGTGCGCCGGCTCGTCAGCAGGCGATCGAGCGTGCGGTCGAGGTCGAACTTGCCCTTGCGGAGCCCGCGCAGCTCCGACGCGGCGGCGATGCGCTGCGCCGCGGCGTAGAGGCTCTCCGTGAGGCTGTCATGGAACGTGGGGCTCAGGCGCCAGCGCTGGTTGCGGGCGGCCTCCAGCACCTGCAGGCCGGCCGGCGCGTCGGCGCCCTCCGCGGGCGCGATGCCGCCGATGGCCCCCGCGCGCACCGCCGCCTCCACGCGGCCGTCGGCGTTGAGCAGGCGCAGCGCGATCCAGCGCGCGTTCGGGATACCCGGGAAGGCGCGTTCCACCTCCGGCACCAGCGCGGCCAGCGCCGCCTCGACCTCCGCCGGATGCTCCTTCACTCGGAACGGCCGCGTCCGGATGCGGCCGCTCGCGACGCCCTCGATCTTCTCGAGCACCTCCGGGATGCCGACGCGCTGGCGCGCCGCCGACGCCACGACGGGCACGCCCAGCTCGCGCTCGAGCGCCGCCGGATCGACGGCGATGCCGTGCCGCTTCGCCTCGTCCATCAGGTTGAGGCAGATCACCACCTTGTCGGTGATCTCGAGCACCTGCAGCGCGAGGTTGAGGTTGCGCTCGAGCCGCGTGGCGTCGAGCACCACCAGCACGACGTCGGGCTCGCCGAAGAGCAGGAAGTCGCGCGCGACCTCCTCGTC
>DASUOW010000006.1:0-7247 GCA_036276435.1 Gemmatimonadales bacterium | reverse complement strand
CTCCACCGTGCCGCGGTCGAGCCGCCCCGCCTCGAGCCGCTTCGCCAGCTCGGCCGCCTCGTTCGACAGCTCGCCCGCGCCCGGCATGTTCCCCTGCCCGCGCATGCGCTCGAGCTGCTCGGCGAGCGCGCGCTGGCGCTGCGCCAGCTGCGCCATCTGGTCGGGCTGGCCGCCCGCACCGCCCATCATCGGCAGCATGCCGGCGGCGTCCTGGCTCAGCTGGCCCTGCTGGCCGGCCATCTGCTGCATGCGCTGCATCGCCTCGGCGAGTCCCGAGCCCGACTGCGAACCGCTCACGTCGCCGCGCGCGCGCAGGAGCCCGTGCGCGGCGGCGTTGAGGGCGTCGAGCGCATCGCCGGCGCGCTCGGCGGCTTCGCGCGCATTGGGGTTGGCGCTGCCCACCGCCTCGCGCGCCTGCGCCATCTGCCGCTGCGCCGCGCCGAGGGCGCTCGAGAGCTGTGGCGAGACGAGCGCGTTCTTGCCCGACGACTCGCGCAGCTGCTGCGCCAGCCGCTGCACGCCCTCCTCGACCGCCGCCTGCTCGGCGCGCGTCTGCGCCACGTTCTCGCCGCGCTCGAACGCCTGCTGCACCGCGAGCTGCCGCTCGCCGAGGCGGCTCGCGTCGGCCAGCGCGCGATCGAGCTCGCCGACCACCTCGTCCTTGAACTCCTGCGCCAGGTCCTCGCGCTGCTCGTCGAGCTCGTCGCCGAGCGGCTCGAGCTGCTGCTCCGCCTGCTCGCCCTGCTGCTTCGCCTGCGGCTTCTGGCCCTTCTTCGCCGACTGCGCCGCCTGCTTCATCTGCTGCGCGGCCTGCTTCGCGCGCTGCGCCGCCTGCTGCATCGCCTCGCCGCGCTCCGGCTTCATGCCCTGCATGTCCTTCGCCATCTGCTGCAGCGCCTGCGCCAGCGAATCCGCGCGGGCCGCCAGCTGCTGCTCCTGCGCGGCGGCGCGCGCGCTGTCGGCGCCCGTCACCTGCTCGTTCCAGCGCTGCTGCTCCTGCGACAGCTCGCGCGACTCCTGCGCCAGGTTGTGCAGGTCGCCCTCCATCGCCGCCCGCTCGAAGAGCTCCTTGCTGCGCTCGAGCGCCTCGCGGAGCTGCTCCTGCCGCTCGGCGAGGTTCTTGAGCGCCTCCTGCGTGCGCTCGGCGTCGAGGTCCTTCAGCGCGTCCCGCAGCTCCTGCAGCTTCTGCCGCAGCTCCGGCGAGAGCGCGCGCTCCAGCTGCTGCCGCACCTCCGCCATGCGCGCCTGGAACGCCGAGTCGGCGATGCCGGCGGCCTCGGCCGTCCGCTCGAGCTCGGCGAGCGCCTCCTTCGCCTCCTCGGCCTGTTCCATCAGCTTCTGCTGGTTCTGCGCCACCGCCTCGGCCTTCTGCGCCTGCTCGAAGGAGAGGTTCTGCGCCTGCTGGCGGCCCTGCGACGCGGCATCGCGCGGCTGAGAGCGCGCGAGGTCCTCGGTCTGCCGCTCGAGCTTCCGGCTGGCCTGCGCCAGCGAGTCGAGGGTGCTGGCGAGCGCGTCGGACTGCTTCCGCTGCTCGGCCCGCTGCTCGGCACGCGTGAGGATGCGCAGCACGAACTCCCTCGAGCGCGCCGATTGGCGCCCCGGCGAGTTGTCAGTGGCCACCGCCCAGTAGCGCAGCGTGTCGCCCGGCTGGAGGCCCATCTGCGCCAGGTCGAGCGCGCCGCTCAGCAGCGCACGGTCGGTGTTCGCGGACGGCAGCGGCAGCTCGTCGCGGCGCACCGGGCCGCGCTCGCCCAGCGCCGTGATCCGGCGGCTCTCGAGGACCACTGCGCGCACGCCGTGATCGTCACGCACGTCGACGACCACCGGGGTGCGCAGGTCGGGCGTCGCGTTCGTGTCGGCGCCGGGCACCGGGATCTCGAGCTCGGGCGGCAGGTCGGGCGCCACGGTGATGGGAAGCACGACCGGATCCCCGGAGACCGGCGCGCCGGACGCGGTGGCGAGCTCGAGCCGGTAGGTGCCCGATGCCCGCGGCGTGAGCATCCCCGAGAAGCGCGGGCCCTCGGTCACGAGCCGCTGGTCGTCGGGGCCCGCCCACGTCGCGCCGGCCAGGTCGGTGGTCACTTCACCCGCCACCTCGAGCTTCGTGCCCGCGGGCACGAGCACGGTGTCGCCGGAGGTGGGGACGGGTTCGTCCTCGAGGCCGAGGTACGCGGGATAGTGTGCGGTGACGATGACGGCGGCGAGGAAGACGGGCTGGCGCACCTGCACCAGCACGGTGTCGGACTCGCGATCGCCGCTGGTGACGCGCGCGTGCACGTCGTGCTCGAGCGACGCGATGTCGTGGCCGCCCGCACCGGTGGAATCGAGCGCGATGTCCACGCGCCGCCATGGCTCGCCCGGCGCCCGCAGCCACAGGACCGCCTCGCGCCGCCCGAAGGCGGCGATGTCGAACCGCACCGGAGCACCGCGCGGCACGTCGGTGGCGCTCGCGGAGAGCTGCACCGGCGCCATCGCCGCCGACCAGGCCTTGACGGGGTGCCACAGCAGCGAGGGCGCGCCGCGGAACGGCTGCGCGGTGCTCAGGAGCGCGATGCCGCCCAGCAGGACGCCGCCGGCCAGCCGCGACTCGCGCCCGAGTTCGCGTGCCACCGGCACCAGCGCCGTGGCGCCGCGCGCCTCCACGTCGCGCGCCACCCGTTCGTCGGCCGCGCGGGCGAGCTCGTCGCTGGCGCCCGCCTGCGGGAGGTCGAGCACGGCGCGCAGCGCCCCGAGCCGCCATGCCCCCACGCGCTCGAGCCAGCGCGCCACGGCGTGCAGGTCGAGCAGCGCGAGGCGCCGGCGCGCGAGCCACACGCCGCCGCCCGCCAGCAGCAGCACCAGGCCCCACACCGCCGGCACCCAGCCGGGTTCGCGGAACACGCCCAGGCGCGCGAGCCACGCCGCGAGCCCGAGCAGCGCGAGCACGGCGCCCGCGATCCCCGCGGCCGCCGCGCCCATCCGCTGCGCGCGCAGCGGCCCGGCCACGCGCAGCAGCGCGCTGGCGGTGTGCGAGGGCGCCGTCACCCGCCGAAGCCCACGGCGTACGCGAAGAGGTTCACCCCCATGCGGAGCGCCGTCTCGTGCTTCTCCGGCGGGTCCTTGTGCACCTGCGGATCCTCCCAGCCGTCGCCGAGGTCGCTCTGGTACGAGTAGTAGATCACCAGGCGCCCGTCGAGGAAGATGCCGAAGCCCTGCGCGGGCTTGTTGTCGTGCTCGTGGATCTTGGGGATGCCCTTCGGGAAGTCGTACACGACGTGGTAGATGGGGTGGTCCACCGGCACCTCCACCAGCGGCGCATCGGGAAAGAGCCGCGCCAGTTCCTTCCGCACCGACTCGTCCATGCCGTAGTTGTCGTCGACGTGCAGGAAGCCGCCCTGCTGCAGGTAGCGCCGCAGCACGGCGACGTCCTGGTCGGAGAACCGCACGTTGCCGTGGCCGGTCATGTAGATGTACGGCACGTTCCACAGCTCGTCGTCGCCCAAGGCCACCACCTTCTCCTCGCGCGCCGTCGGGAGTCCCGTGCGTTCCCGCACCGCGCCCAGAAGGTTGGGCAGGCTCGAGGGATTGGCGTACCAGTCGCCACCGCCATCGTAGTGCAGCCGGCCCACCGTCAGCAGCGCGGGCGAGCGCGCGCCCTGCGCCGGGAGCGGACAGGCAAGCACGGCGAGCAGCACCAAGGGGGCGAGCGACAGGCGCATCAGGGCAATCCGGTGACGAGACGATACGCGGCGTTGCGGGCGAGTCCGAGCTCGGCGGCCACCTGCTGCGCCACCTCGCGGCGGGTGTGCCCCTCGGCCAGCAGCCGACGGGCGAGCTCCGCCGCCTCCGCGCTCCGATCGGGCGCGGCGGCCGGCTGGCCAGTGCCTTCGAGCACTACGGTGAACTCGCCGCGAGGTTCCGACTTCGTATAGTAACCGGCGATATCGGCGAGGGTCCCGCTCACGATCTCCTCGTGCAGCTTCGTCAGTTCCCGCCCCACCGTCACCCGCCGCCCCGGCCCGGCCACCTCCGCGAGGTCCTCGAGCAGCGCCACGGCGCGGTTGGGCGCCTCGAAGAAGACCACGCTCCATTCCTCCTGGGCCGCGCGGGCCAGCAGCCGGCTCCGCTCGGCGCCCTTCCGGGGCACGAAGCCCAGGAAGAGGTACCGGTCGGCGGGCAGGCCCGCGGCCGAGAGCAGCGTGGCCACCGCGGAGGGCCCCGGAATGGGGACCACGTCGATCCCCGCCGCGCGGGCTGCGGCCACCAGCTCGAATCCGGGATCGCTGATCGCGGGCGTCCCCGCATCGGTGACGAGGGCGACGCTGCGGCCGCCATGCAGGATCTCGAGCAGGCTCTCGACGCGCCGCTCATCGGAGTGCGCGTGGAAGCTGAGCATCTGGGGGGCGGCGCCGAGGTGGGTGAGCAGCGGACGGGTGTGGCGCGTGTCCTCGGCGGCCACGACGTCCACGCGCCGCAGCACGTCGGCGGCGCGCAGCGTCAGGTCCTGCAGGTTGCCCAGCGGCGTGGCGACGACGTAGAGCGTTCCGGCCATGGCTCCTCCGCGCTCCGGGGGAAACGGCAGCGGGCGGCCGACGGAAGGGTCCCGTCGGCCGCCCGAGGCATCGCGTGCCGTGCTCAGCCGAGGTGCTGCTTGATCTTCGCCTCGATGGCCGGCTTGGGCAGCGCGCCGACGGTCGTGTCGACCACCTTGCCATCCTTGAAGAACAGGATGCTCGGGATCGAGCGCACGTTGAAGCGCATCGCGGTGCGCTGGTTCTCGTCGACGTCGAGCTTGAGGACCTTCACCTTCCCCTCGTACTCGCCGGCGAGCTGCTCCAGCGACGGCGCGATCATGAGGCACGGGCCGCACCACGTCGCCCAGAAGTCCACGAGCACGAGGCCCTTGGACTGCTCCACGTCCGCGGAGAAGGAGGCGTCGGTGACGGGTGCGGTCTTCGTGTTGGTCCCAGGCATGGCTCTCTCAGCGCTCCCCTTTAAGATTCCCGGCGGCCGGCACCTCGCCGGTCGCGTCGCCTTCGCGGAGGACCGGTGTCCGATCAGCCCCGCATCGCTCATGTCGGCGTCGCCGTGACGAGCGTCACGGAAGCGCTCGCCTTCTATCGAGACGTCCTCGGCGTCGAGCCGCGTGCACCCGACGCCGCCGACGGCGCCACCATCGTCTCCCTGCCCTTCGGCGGCCCCGAGGTGGAGCTGCTCGAGCCGTCGTCGCCCGACAGCCCCATCGCGAAGTTCATCGCGAAGCGGGGGCCCGGCATCCACCACATCTGCTACGAGGTCGACGACCTCGATGCCGCCCTGGCCCGCTGCCGCGAGGCCGGCTACCGGCTCGTGGACGAAGTACCCCGGTCGGGGGCCCATGGGCGGCGGATCGCCTTCGTGCACCCCAAGTCCACCGGGGGCATCCTGCTCGAGCTGACGTCCCGGGCCTGAGGTCCGTTACTGTCCGGAGGGCGCCGGCTGGGCCGGCGCCTGCTCGGGCGCCGACTGCTGCCCGTCACCGCACTGGCGGCCCGGCGTACCGACGGCGGCGAGGTCGATCCAGTTGACCAGCCAGCCCTCCTCCTTCGACTTCGCGACCCGCACCCGGGCCTGGGCCGTGCAGTCGTTGCGCTTGAACTCGACCAGCATGCTGCGACGCTTGGCGTCGCTCGTGTCCGGCTGCATGCCCGAGATGCGGTGCGAGGCGCCGCGCAGGTACGAGTACATCACGTAGACGCGCTTCTGGTAGTCGGGCGGCTGCTTCGTCTTCGCGGCCGAGCCCTTCTCGGTGCCCCAGAGCTGCATCATGCGGGTCATGTTGCTGTCCGCGACCGCCTGCATGAAGGCGTTCACGGCCGCCTCGGGCGACGCGGGCGCCTGGGCCGCGAGCCGCACCGGTCCCGCGAGCGCCGCCCCGAGCACGAGCAGCGCGATTCGATGGTATGCCACTGCCGGACCTGCACCGCTAGAGTTGAACTGGCGAAGCTAACCCCCCTACCCCGGGGCATCAATGACTGTCATGCGTTTGTACGTCAACATCGATCACGTGGCGACGGTGCGACAGGCGCGTCGCACCGACGAGCCCGACCCGGTCGTGGCGGCCCGGCTCGCCGAGGAGGCGGGCGCCGACGGGATCACGGCGCACCTGCGCGAGGACCGGCGGCACATTCAGGACGATGACGTGGTACGCCTTGCGGAGAGCGTGCGCACCGTGCTCAACCTCGAGCTGGCGACGAGTCCCGACATCGTCGCCCTCGCCTGCCGGCTGCGCCCGTTCCAGGCCACCATCGTGCCCGAGCGGCGCGAGGAAGTGACCACCGAGGGCGGCCTCGACCTGGGCCGTCCGAGCCGCGCCCTGGAGACGACCATCCGCGACCTGACCGACGCCGGCATCCGCGTCAGCCTCTTCATCGACCCGAGCGCTGCCGCCATCGACGCGTCGCGCGCGCTCGGCGTGCCGGCCGTCGAGCTGCACACCGGCGAGTACGCGCACACCTGGCGGCGCGACGGTCATGCCCTGGACGTGCTGTGCCGGGCGGCCGCCCACGCGCGCGCGCAGGGCCTCGCCGTGCACGCCGGCCACGGACTCACGTACGAGAATGTCCGCCCCGTCGCCGCCATCGCCGACCTCGAGGAGCTCAACATCGGCCACAGCATCGTCAGCCGGGCCGTGCTCGACGGCATGCGGGTCGCCGTGCGCGAGATGGCGGCACTGGTCCGCCGGTCTTAACCTTCGCCCACCTCAACCCCGATCCCATGCGCCAGCCCTTCGGCTCCACCGACTTCTTCGCGCTCGAGGCGGGTGACTGCCTCGACCGCCTGGAGCGGCTGCTGGCGCGCCCCGAGGGCGTCCCGGGCGACGAGTTCGTGCGGCAGGTGCGCCTTCTGCGCGGCGCGGCGCTCATGGCGCACATGCAGCCCATCGCCCACGCCGGTGCCGCCTTCGAGGGCCTCGCACGCGCCGTGCGCGACGGCACGCGGCCCTGGGACACGGCCACCCGCGAGATCGGCCTCGGGGCCGTCGATGATTTCCGCGGGCTCGTGCGCCGCGCCCCGCACTGGGGCAGCGACGACGACGCCCGCGCGCGCCGGCTCGCGGCCCGGCTGGCCGAGGTGGCGGGCAGCGTGCCCGCCGTGCCCGTCGTCGGCGCCGGCGCCGAGGCGAGCGCAGGGATCCGCACCTTCGTGGCACGGCAGGGCGGACGGCTTGCCGCCGCACTCGCCGATGCGGCGCGCACGTTCGAGACGGCGCCGTCGCCGCGCGACGT
>DASUOW010000005.1:0-3728 GCA_036276435.1 Gemmatimonadales bacterium | reverse complement strand
GCGTCTGCATGCAGACGCAGCGCGTCACGAGGAACGGGCCGAACGGTGCGGTCACGGGTTGGTGGGCCGGATGTCGAGCTCGCTCACCAGGGCGCGCCCCGGCAGCAGCAGGGCGCCTACCACCGTGGCCGCCACGTCCTCCGGCTGCATGATGCGTTCGGCGTTGGCCGGCAGCATCGGCTGGTCGGCGAGCATCGCGGTGGCCACCGAGCCGGGGCAGACGGCAATGACCCGGATGCCCTGCTTTCGCGTCTCCATCATGAGCGACTTGCTGAAGCCCAGCACGGCGTGCTTCGACGCCGTATAGGCGGTCCCGCCCGCGAACCCGTTGCGGCCGGCGAGGCTCGCGATGTTCACGATGTCGCCGCGCTGCATGGCGCGCATCCCCGGCAGCACCTCGCGCGTGACAAGGAACATGCTGCGCAGGTTGGTGGCCATCGTCAGGTCCCACTCCTCCAGCGACAGCTCGAGGAACGGCTTCGCGATCAGCACGCCCGCGTTGTTCACCAGCGTGTCGATGGCGCCGAGCCGGTCGGTGACGTGCGCCACGGCTCCGCGCACGTCCGCCTCGATGCCCACGTCGGCGACGGCACCGGCGGCGTCGATGCCCGCCGCGTCGAGCTCGTGCTCGAGGGCCTCCACCTTCGCCGCCGTCCGGGCGCAGAAGCCCACGTGCCACCCCTCGCGCCCGAGGGCGAAGGCGATGGCGCGCCCGATCCCCTCGGTGGCGCCGGTCACGAAGGCGATGCGATCCTGCGGCATGGGAACGTCCTGGTGGTTGTTCGGGGGGCGGAAACTAACCCCGGCCGGCTCCGGAATCGAAGGGATACCCCCGATATCCATGAGGAGATCGTGAAGGCGCCGGTCCGGGTTTGACAGGGCGTGCCGCCGCCTTCATGATGGTCATGACCCCTATCAAAGGAGGTGCAGGCCATGAAACTCTATGGCCCCAACGCAATCCGGAACGTGGCGGTGGTCGGGCACGGCGCGAGCGGCAAGACCTCGCTCGTTGATGCCCTCGCCTACGTTTCCGGATCGAGCCGTCGACACGGCCGCGTCAAGGATGGGACCACCCTCACCGATTTCTCCCCGGACGAGATCGAACGCCAGCATTCCATCAGCCTCGGCATCGCGCACGCCGAGTGGCTCGACACCAAGATCAACCTGCTCGACACGCCCGGCTATCTCGAGTACTTCGGCGAGGTGGTGGCGGCGCTGTCCGTCTCCGACGCGGCCCTCGTGGTGCTCAGCGCCACGGCCGGCGTCGAGGTGGGCACCGAGAAGGTGTGGGAGCTCTGCGATCACTATCACCTGCCGCGCCTGCTCGTCGTTTCCGGCATGGACAAGGACCACGCCGACTTCGCCCGCGTCTACGAGGACGTGAAGCAGCACCTCACCCCGCGCGTGGTGCCGGTCGAGGTGCCCATCGGCGACGGCAAGGGCTTCCACGGCATCGTGAACCTCTTCTCCGGCCACTGCCACGAGTACAAGCCCGGCACGCGCGGCGAGTACGACGTGGTGCCGGTGCCGAAGGAGATGGAGTCGCAGGTGAAGGCGTACGGCGACCAGCTGCTCGAGGCCGTCGCCGCCACCGACGACGGGCTCATCGAGCGCTACCTGGGCGGCGAGGAGATCCCGCGCGCCGAGTTCACCGCGGCCATGAAGCGCGCCGTGGTGACGGGCGCGGTGGTGCCCCTCTTCTGCTGCAGCGCCGAGCTCACCTACGGCACGCGCACGCTGATGAAGGAGATCGTCGAGCTGCTGCCCGCCGCGGACGAGGCGCCGCTGCCCGAGGGCGCGCCGGCCGACGCCCCGCTGCTCGCGCGCGTGTTCAAGACGGTCTCCGAGTCGCACGTGGGCGACGTGACGTACTTCCGCCTCTACCGTGGCGAGGTCGCGAGCGCCGACGAGGTGTGGAACGCCGAGCACGAGACGATCGAGAAGCTGGTGCACGTCAGCGTGCCGCAGGGCCACGACCGGCTCGAGGTGGAGCGGCTATCCACCGGCGACATCGGCTGCGTGGCGAAGCTCAAGGACACGCACAGCGGCGACACCTTCTGCCGCCGTGACCGTCCCATGCGCCTGCCGCCCATCGAGTGGCCCGAGTCGGTGGCGACGGCGGCGGTGGTGGCGAAGCGCGGCGAGGAGGACAAGGTCGCCGCGGCGCTGCACAAGATCCACGAGGAGGATCCGTCGTTCCACTTCGAGTACAACTCGGAGCTGAAGCAGACGCTCATCCACGGCATGGGCGAGCGCCATTTCGAGACGATCCTCGGCCGGGCCCAGCGGCGCTTCGGCGTCACGGCCACCCTCGAGCGGCCCCACATCGCCTACCGCGAGACGCTGAAGGGAAAGGCGGAGGGCCAGGGCAAGCACAAGAAGCAGAGCGGCGGCCGCGGCCAGTTCGGCGACTGCTGGATCCGCATCAAGCCGCTCAAGCGGGGCGAGGGCTACCGCTTCGTCGATTCCATCGTCGGCGGGGTGATCCCCAACAAGTTCATCCCCGCGGTGGACCGCGGCATCCAGGAGTCGGCGGCGCGTGGCATCATCACGGGCCATCCCGTCGTGGACTTCGAGGCCGAGTGCTACTTCGGCAGCTATCACGACGTGGACTCGAACGAGATGTCGTTCAAGATGGCCGGCATCCTGGCCTTCCGGAACGTGGCGCCGGAGTGCAAGCCGGTGCTGCTCGAGCCGCTGATGGAGGTGGAGACGGAAACGCCCGAGGAATGCCTCGGCGACGTGATGGGCGACCTCAGCTCACGCCGCGGCCAGATCCTCGGCACCGAGCGCAACGGCCGCCTGACGCGCGTGAAGGCGATCGTGCCCGAGGCGGAGATGTACCGCTACTCGACGGCGCTGCACTCCATCACGCATGGACGGGGGACGCATCGCGAGAAGCCGTACGGCTACGCCGAGGCGCCGCCGGAAGTGACGGCGAAGGTGGCGGCGGAGTGGCGGAAGGAGAAGGAGGAGCACGAGAAGGGCTGAGCCATCACCAGTTGGAGAGGCTCGGCGGCCCCAGCGCCGCCTCGCACGCCCGCCTGAGCGCCGCAACGAAGCCCGTCACGTGATCCGTGGCGGGCTTTCGCTCGGCCAGGAACGGGTCCATCACCGTCGCGCGCAGCACCACCAGCCCGCCGGGGTCGCGCCGCCACGTCTCGCGCGTCGCCACGCCCAGCTCCTGCAGCACCGGGTCGATGGCGCCATCGTAGTGGGGGCTCATCACCCGCGTGCGCGTCACGATGTACTCGGGGTCCCCGCCCGGCTTGTTGAGCGACAGCTGCCGGTACACCGCCTCGTTGAAGCGGTTGAGCTCGGCGAGCGTGGTGATCGACGGATGCGTGGCGGTGAAGCACACCACGTTGATGTCGGGCACCGGCAGCCGCGCCAGGCGGAACGGCGCGATGTCGTCGCCCAGCGCGGCGTGCAGCGCCCGCGCGCCGGCCACGGTGCGACCGATGAGGAAGCCGTACCCGCGCTCGTCGAGCGGCAGCACCTTGTGGCTCAGCCATACGGCGGCGGCTGCGGCACCGGGCTTCGAGCCCTCGAAGATGAACCGCCCGATGAAGCGCTCCTCGCCGCCCTTCTCGTCGGCCGGCGTGAGGTAGGGCGGGTCCACCGCCACCAGCTCGCGGGCGCGCCGGTCGCGCAGCAGGATGGCGCCGGCGGGATAGGGCACGTAGCCCAGCTTGTGCGGGTCGATGGTGACCGAGTCGGCGCGCTCC
>DASUOW010000004.1:0-14076 GCA_036276435.1 Gemmatimonadales bacterium | reverse complement strand
CCGCGTTCATCGGTCCCGACGACGACGGCAACTTCGTCGCCGGCGTGCTGCGGGCGCTCGAGCGCGGCGAGCCGGTGCGGGCCGCCGACGACCTGGTGGTGTCGCCCACCTACGTGCGCGACCTCGCCCACCTCTCGCTCGACCTGCTCATCGACGGCGAGCGCGGCCTGTGGCACCTCGCCAACCGCGGCGCCGTGACCTGGGCCGAGCTGGCGCAGCGCGCGGCCGACATCGCGGGACTCGATGCGTCGCTCGTGCTTCCCGTCCCGGCCCGCGAGCTGGGCTATCGCGCCGAGCGGCCGCGCTACTCGGCGCTCGGCAGCGAGCGGGCCACGATCATGCCCACCCTCGACGACGCGCTCGAGCGCTGCCTCGCCGCGCGCGGCGCGCGTCACGCCTCACGCCGCTCCGACGTGGCGGCCCTGACCGCGGCGGCCACCGCCGCGGAGTTCTCGACAGGAACGGAATAGCATGCACACGACCGACGGTTCGGGTCTCGGCCCGCGGATCCTCATCATCGGCGCCGGTCCCACGGGGCTGGCCGCCGGCTACCGCCTGCGGGAGCTGGGCTACACCAACTTCCTCATGCTGGAGGCCTCGTCGAAGGTGGGCGGGCTCGCCGCCTCGGAGAAGAGTCCCGCCGGCTTCACGTACGACATCGGGGGGCACGTGCTGTTCTCGCACTACCCCTACTTCGACCGGCTCTTCGACACCCTGATGGGAGACGACTACCAGACGCTCCGGCGCGAGGCGTGGATCTGGATGCAGGACCGGTTCATCCCCTACCCGTTCCAGAGCCACATCCGCCACCTGCCGCCCGAGCTGGCGCTCGAGTGCGTGATGGGACTCATCGACGCGCAGCGCCACGGCGTCGACCTGGCGAAGTACCGCACCTTCGAGGACCTGATCATCGGCGTCTTCGGCGACGGCATCGCGCGGCTGTTCATGATGCCGTACAACTTCAAGGTGTGGGCGCATCCGCCGCGGATGATGAACAAGGAGTGGATCGGCGAGCGGATGGCGGTGGTGAACCTGCAGAAGGTGCTCGGCAACATCGTCATGCAGCAGGACGACGTGGCGTGGGGCCCGAACTCCACCTTCAAGTACCCGCGCTACGGGGGCACCGGCGGGCTCTTCGCGCGCATGCAGCCCTACGTGCAGGACCAGCTGCGCCTGAACACGCCGGTCATGGAGGTGAACCCGCTCCGCAAGGAGGTGCGCCTCGAGGACGGCACCG
Organism: Gemmatimonadales bacterium; assembly: GCA_036276435.1. Lineage (GTDB taxonomy): Bacteria > Gemmatimonadota > Gemmatimonadetes > Gemmatimonadales > GWC2-71-9 > JAGGAG01. Next base: position 12,839 of record DASUOW010000004.1, on the reverse strand, counting down.
TGGAGCGCTACGACCTGCTCCTTTCCACCATCCCGCTCGACCTGCTGGTGCAGCGCATGAGCGACGGCGTGCCCGACGAGGTGCGGGCGCAGGCGGCACAGCTGCGCCACTCGGGCTCGTACATCGTGGGCGTGGGCCTGCGGCAGCCGGCGCCGTCGGAGAAGTGCTGGATCTACTTCCCCGAGGACGACTGCCCGTTCTACCGCGTCACCTACCTCTCCAACTACTCGCCCGACGTGGTGCCGGACCCGGCCACGCACTACTCGCTGCTGGCCGAGATCTCGCGCTCGGAGTTCAAGCCGGTGGACCGCGCCACCGTCGTGGACGCCACCATCGACGGCATGGTGGCGACGAAGCTGCTGCGGGAGGAGGACCGGAAGGACATCGTGGACGCGTACCTGATCGAGCGCGACTACACCTATCCGGTGCCGTCGCTCGAGCGCGACCGGGCGCTCGCGTGCCTGCTGCCGTGGCTCGACTCCGAGGGCGTCTTCTCCCGCGGCCGCTTCGGCGCGTGGCGCTACGAGGTGGGCAACATGGACCACTCCGTGGCGCAGGGCGTGGAGTGGGTGGACCGCGTGCTCCTCGGCGGGGAGGCCGAGGAGCTCACGTACCAGGCGCGACGGGGCTGCTGAGGCTCAGGCCGTATCGGCGAGCAGGGTGCCCTCGAGCGTGCCGTCGAGGGTGCCGTCGAGCAGCTCCTCGGTCTCGCGCAGCTCGCAGCGGGCGAGCAGGCGCTGCAGCGACTGGCGGTGCAGGCCCAGCGCCCGCGCCGTCTGGGCGATGTTGCCGCCGTGGCGCTTCAGCGCGGCCGAGAGGAAGTCGCGGTCGAACGCCTGCAGCGCGCGCCGGCGCGCTTCGGCGAAGCTGATCGGGACGGTCGCGGCGAGCGAGGGCGCGCCGGATGCCACGGCGTTCTCCACCATCGGCTCGGGCAGGTCCCGGAGGGTGAGCATGCCGCCCTCGGCGAGCACCACGCCGCGCTCGATGACGTTGCGCAGCTCGCGCACGTTGCCCGGCCAGTGCCAGCGCCGGAGCGCCTGCAGGGCGCGCTCGTCGATGTCGCTGACGAGCAGGCCGTGCTGCACCGCGAACGAGCGCACGAACCGCCGGGCCAGCGTCGCGATGTCGTCGGGCCGGTCGCGGAGCGGCGGCAGCGCGATGGTGATCACCTGGAGGCGGTACAGCAGGTCCTCGCGGAAGCGGCCGTCGGCCACCATCTGGTCGAGCGGACGGTTGGTGGCCGCGATGACGCGCACGTTCACCGACGTGGCGCGCGAGGCGCCCACCGGCATCACCTCGCCGGTCTCGAGCGCGCGCAGCACCTTGGCCTGGGCCGCCACCGCGAGGTCGCCCACTTCGTCGAGCAGCAGGGTGCTGCCGTCGGCCACCTCGAAGAGGCCGGCCCGGTCGCGCAGCGCGCCCGTGAAGGCGCCGCGCACGTGCCCGAACAGCTCGCTCTCCACCAGCTCGCTCGGCAGCGCGGAACAGTTGACGGCCACGAGCGGGCGCACCGAGCGCCGGCTGGTGGCGTGCAGCGCGCGCGCCACCAGCTCCTTGCCGGTGCCACTCTCGCCGGTGATCAGCGCCGTGACGTCGGTGCGCCCCACCCGCGCGATGAGCCGGCACAGTTCCCGCATCCCCTCGCCGGACCCGACGATGCCATGGAATTCGATGGCGGTGGCAGCGGCGTGGCGAGGGGCGAAGGGCATCGGTCGACTCCGTTCAGCGCGAAGCGAGGGCGAGCGCCGGAGCGGCCGCCGGGACTGGAAAGGCGATGGTGCCGGGACGACGTCCCCGGGCAGTGGAGGCACCGCCCTCATGCACGTGCAGCTGGCGCCGCATGTCCATGTGGCAGTAGACGGCCTGCAGGCCGGCGAGTTGCTCCGCCGACATGACGCAGGCGTTCACCAGCGGCGGCGCCAGCAGTCCCTTGGCCGCTCGAATGCGCGCCATCTGCGAGTGGTTCACCCGGCAGATGATCTCCGCATTCCCCGACCAGTACCGCTCCTCTACCACACAGTCCCCACAGACTACCGGTTCATCCCAGCCGAACTCGGACTGCGCGACCGCTGGCGCTCTCACGGGGCCTCCTTACGCAGGCACGACGGTGGTATGCCTTGATGGCGAGACGACCACCGGAAAGCACAAAACGGCGCCGCCGACTCCGAGGGAGTTGGCAACGCCGTCAACAGATGGGGCCTGGCGCCCCGCCCGTTCCGGTGGCTCCGCACGCAATGCGGAGTCGCAAGGCTTCGTCGACGGACACGGAGGTGCCCGTCGGCTCTGCATTCCAACGATAGGCAACACCGGACCCGCCGTCAAGCAACCGATGCAGGCGCATCACGATAGCGCATCGCCGCAGCGCCGATGCGGAAAAAGTTCCATGCTTGCGCATGGTTTCCGGAGCCGTTAAACATGTACGGGCAGGGCATACGAGGGCGTGCGCATCGGCACGACCCCCTTACTGCCGGAGGGAAGTTGCCTCCGAAGGTGAAGGCGTGATCCGGGACTCGAGCCAGAGTCCACCGGGTCGCGCCTTCTGTGCTTAATGTCACCAACGGTTCGGCGAAGCCGGCCAAGAGGGAGTCATGAAGAAGAAGAGCGCAATGGTTGCCGCTGCGATGCTCCTCGCCGGAGTGGCGACCGCCGCCAACGCCCAGCAGGACTCGGCGCGCCAGGGACAGGACACGTCGCGGGCCGGGCAGCGTCAGCAGGTCAGCGCGGACACCACGATGCAGCGGGGTGACTCAGCGAAGCTGTGGGGCCCCGATTCGGCACCGCCGGCAGGCGGACAGGGCAAGCGCGAGCAGGACGCGGTGAACAAGAAGAACGCCGCTCCCGTGACGCGTCAGGACTCGTTGAAGGCCGACAGCACCAACCGCACCGGCATGCAGAAGACGCAGGCGGATTCCGTGTCGGGTCAGGCCAACCCGAGTGGCGCCCAGCGTCAGCAGAGCTCGAACAACGAGTGGCAGTCCACGACGGACTCCGCGCGCCAGGGTCGCGACACCTCGTCGAGCTACAGCAATCCCAGCTCGCCGAGCGGCACGACGACCACCACCACCACGCCGTCGACCACCTCGTCACGCAAGATGACGAAGGACGAGATCCGCGCGGAGCGCGAGGCGTGGTTCCGCAACGTGAGCGACGTCTCGAAGGATCAGGAGCTTTCGAAGAACGCGCCGGCGCCTGGCGCCGGGGCCGGCACCTCGCAGCAGAGCGTCAACACGCCGGACGCGTCGCAGCAGTCGAGCGGCACGGACGCCTCGGTGCAGCGCAGCCCGGAGCAGTCCCCGGAGCAGGCCCGCGAGAACCCGTCGGCGACCACCGGCAACCAGAACCCGCAGGCCGAGTACACCGACTCCACGCGCCGCTACGTCCCGCGTGATTCCGCATCGCCGCAGGGGTCGACCGGCAGCTACAGCACGCCGACCAGCCCGCAGTCGAGCAGCAGCAGCACGACCGGCACCAGCGACGCCTCCAGCGACGCGGCGCCCCGCGGTGACGTGACCAACGCCACCGACCCGCACGCGCTCAACCCCACCGGCACCGGCAACAACCAGGGCACCGACCCCGAGTCCACCCGGCCCGAGAAGATGAGCAGCAGCACCACCGGTCAGCAGGCCAACGCGAGCAACCGGTCGGAGAACAACGACAACGCCACCACCAAGGAAGAGGTCGGCGGCGTCGAGAAGAAGGACAAGTAGCCCTTCGAAGGTGGAAAAACGGGCGGGGAGCCGGTATCGGCTCCCCGCTTCGTATTGCGCCGTGATATATACGAAAAATCAGGCGGCCGGAAACCCGGTCACTCGCCCGGCAGTTCCGGCGTCGGCATCTCGTAGGGCTCCGCCGCGCGGCGCAGCGTGAAGCGGGTCACCTCGGCCGGGGCCAGCAGGCGCGCCGGCAGGCGGCCGGTGCCCACGCCGTTCGAGACGTAGAGATGGGTCGCGTCGAGGGTATACCAGCCGGAGCGGTAGCGCGTCGAGGCACCGAACGGTGACGGCAGGCCCAGCGGCCCGCCCAGGGTGTGACCGGCGACCACGAACGCCACGCTCTTCAGGTCGGCACGGGGCACGTCGGCCAGCAGTTGCGGCGCGTGCGTCATGAGGATGTGCACGCGGGGACGGAGCGCCTCGGGCATCGCCCACGTCCCGGCCGGCGTGAGCTGGAGCCGCCGTTGCTGCGAGCCGTCGAATCCCTCCACGACGAGGCGGGCGTTGCCGATATCCACGCTCGCCCGCTCGTTGGTCAGCAGCCGCACGCCCTTGGCTTCGTACACGCGCTCGAGTCGCGCACGCAGTGCCGTCTCGCCCTCGCCGAGGACGGCGAAGGTGCCCCGCGTCCCGCGCGTCATCGTGAGGAACCGGTCGAGCGCGGCGAGCGTCGCCGGCGAGGCGTCGTCGATCATGTCCCCCGTGATCAGCACGATGTCGGGCCTCGCCCGCACCACCAGTCGCGCCGCTGAATCGGCCGCCGCGGCACTGCCGGGCAGGTGCAGGTCGCTCACCTGCACGATGCGCAGCCCCACCAGCGACGTGGGCAGCCGCTCCACCGGCACGTCGTAACGCGTCAGGTAGACGTCCGTCACCGCGGGACCGACCGCGTACGCCACGAGTCCAGCCAGCAGGCCGATGACCAGCCCGATCGTGACCCCCGTTATCCAGTGGAGGCGCGACGCTGGCCGGGCTGGAGAAGCGACCTCGATCGGCGCAGCGACGGGAACCGGTTCGGGAACGGCGACCGGCTGGCGCGCCCAGGTGACCGGCTCGCGGTGCATCGAGGCGCCGTGGCCGGCGAAGAGTTCGAGCGAACGCGGCTCGAAGGGCCGCGCCCTCGGCGGGAGCGCCGACCCGGTCTCCGGCGGGGCGGCGCTCGCGGATGGCGGTTCCGGCCGCTCGGGAGTCGGCTCCGGGGCGGCCGAGACCGGCTCCTGTGCTGCAAGATCCTGCACGATGGGAGCCGGGGCCGCGTCCGGGGAGGCGGGCGGCGGGGCCTCGCCGACGGGCTCCGTTTCGCGAGCGGGCTCGGCCTGGGTCTGCGACGCGATCCACGACTCGGCCCACTGGACGCCGAGCTCGGGATCGGTCAGCCAGGGCGCGGAGGAGGTGTCGAGCAGGTCGAGCGGCTCGGTGGCCTCGGGGGTGGCCGGCTGGGCAGGCGGCGGAAGGGACGGCGGCACGACGCCGGTCCGTTCGAGCGCGGCCTGCAGGGCGGCCGCCACGGCGGCCCCCAGGTCCCCACCCGGCACCGGCGGCGGCAGCTCGGATGGGGAGACATCCGCCTCGGTGACCGGTTCCCGGCCATCCTCGTCCTCGCCCGGCAGGACGCCGGGCACGAGCAACGGCCCCAGCGCCGTGAGGGGCGTCCCCTCGGGGAGGGGTCCCTCGGTCGGGGGCTCCCCGACCGGCGGATAGCCGGCCTTGGGATCGGGAACGATGATGCGCTGCGGGTGACTGATGGAGGGCCTCGACGCCGTCGACTGCCCAAGAATCGGGGCGTCGGGTCGCGGTCGCAAGGCCGCCGGTTTGACCCGACCTTCGGCACCCCGGTACATTCCATGACTATGTCTGAGATCACCATCGAGAAGACCGGCGAAGACGCCGCCTCCCGCTCGCTCAGGATCACCGTCCCGGTGGAGCGCGTGCAGGCGGCCGAGTCGAAGGCAGTGGCATTCTATGCGAAGCGGGCGCGGCTGCCCGGCTTCCGCCCGGGCAAGGCACCGGCCGCGGTCGTGAAGAAGCGGTTCGACCAGGCCATCAAGCAGAGCGTGCTCGAGGAAGTGGTGCGCGAGGGGTGGGAGGAGGCGCGGACGAGCCAGTCGCTCAAGCCGATCGCCGACCCGAGCGTGCGCAACCTCAAGTTCGAGGAGGGCCAGCCCCTCGAGTTCGAGATCGTCGTGGCGGTGCAGCCCGAGATCACGCTCGAGAAGGTGGGCGGCTTCAGCCTCACGCGCCCGACGCCCGTCGTGGACGACGCGGCCGTGACCGAGCAGCTCGACAAGCTTCGCGAGCGGAAGGCCGCCTGGCTGCCGGTCGACGGCAAGCCGGCGCCGGGCCACATGGTGCGCGTGGACGTGGCGCCGATCGAGGACGGCAAGGTGGGCGAGGCGGCCCCCTACAACCTCGTCATCGGCCAGAACCAGGCGATCCCCGACCTTGAGGAGCGCATCATGACGCTCCAGGTCGGCGAGACCGCCGAGGCGGACGTGAAGTTCCCGGACGACCATCCGGACGAGGCGCGTCGCGGCCAGGGCCGCACGGTGCGCATCACGCTGCACGAGGTGAAGCGCCAGGAGCTCCCGGCGCTCGACGACGCCTTCGCGCGCGAGGTGGGCGAGTTCGACTCGATGCAGGCGCTCACCGACGCCATCCGCAAGGACCTCGACGCGGACGCCGTGCGCAGCGCCGACCAGCAGGTGCGCTCGCAGCTCGTCAACGAGATCGTCACGGCCAACGGCGTCCCGGCGCCCGAGTCGCTGGTGCACCGCTGGCTGCACGCGTACGCCGAGATGTACGGCGTGCCGAAGGAGCAGCTGGGGCAGTTCGAGCAGCAGTTCCACGCCATCGCCGAGATGCAGGTGAAGCGCGACCTGGTGCTCGACGCGGTGATCGAGCGCGAGGGGCTCCGCGCCACCGAGGCGGAGATCGACGAGCGCATCGCGCAGCTGGCGGCCGGGCGCGGGGTCAGCGCCGGGGAGTACTACCAGCAGGTCCAGAAGGCGGGGCGGTTGGGGGAGATCGAGCGCAGCATCAGCGAGGAGAAGGCGTTCGCCTGGCTCCTCGGGCAATCCACCGTGGTGGAGGCATAAGGGTTTGACCATGGCCACTCTGTATCCGCCGTACATCATCGAGCGTTCGAGCCGCGGCGAGCGGACGTACGACATCTTCTCGCGCCTGCTCATGGACCGCATCGTGTTCCTCGGTGCGCCCATCAACGACGACGTCTCGAACATCATCATCGCCCAGCTGCTCTTCCTCGAGGCCGACAACCCCGAGAAGGACATCTACCTCTACATCAACTCGCCCGGCGGCGTCGTCTCGGCCGGCATGGCGATCTACGACACCATGCAGCACCTGCGTGCGCCGGTGAACACGATCTGCATGGGCATGGCCGCCTCGATGGGCTCGTTCCTGCTCGCGGCCGGCACCAAGGGCAAGCGGGCCGCCCTGCCCCACGCCCGCATCATGATCCACCAGCCCTCGGGCGGCGCGCAGGGCACCGCGGCCGATATCGAGATCCAGGCGCGCGAGATCCTGTACCTGCGCAGCAAGCTCAACCGGCTCTACGCGCACCACACCGGCCAGCCGCTCGAGAGCATCGAGCGCGACATGGACCGCGACCGGTTCATGAGCGCCGAGGAGGCCAAGTCGTACGGCCTCATCGACCAGGTCTTCGCGCCCCGCAAGGCGGCCCTCGACGCGGCCGAGCTGGCCGCGGCGGTCTCGGCCTCTTGACGCCACTGGCGGGGGTCCCGACTATGTTTCCAACCCCCGCTCGAACGGGACGCTGACGACGATGTCCAACGACAAGCACCTCCGCTGCTCGTTCTGCGGCAAGAGCAAGGACTCGGTCCGGAAGTTCATCTCCGGCCCGTCCGTGTACATCTGCAACGAGTGCATCACCCTCTGCAACGAGATCCTGGCGGAGGACGAGGAGCGCGAGGTCGCGGACAGCAACACCCAGGTCCCGACCCCGCAGGAGATCAAGGACGTCCTCGACCAGTACGTGATCGGCCAGGAGCGCGCCAAGCGCACCCTGGCCGTGGCCGTGTACAACCATTACAAGCGCATCAACTCGCAGACCGGCCGCGAGGGCGACGTCGAGCTGGACAAGTCCAACATCCTGCTCATGGGCCCGACCGGTGTCGGCAAGACGCTGCTCGCCCAGACGCTCGCGCGCATCCTCGACGTCCCCTTCACCATCGCCGACGCCACCACGCTCACCGAGGCGGGCTACGTCGGCGAGGACGTGGAGAACATCCTCGTGCGGCTGCTGCAGGCCGGCGAGTTCAACGTCAGCGAGTGCGAGCGCGGCATCGTCTACATCGACGAGATCGACAAGATCGCCCGCAAGTCCGAGAACCCGAGCATCACGCGCGACGTGTCGGGCGAGGGCGTGCAGCAGGCGCTGCTGAAGATCCTCGAGGGCACCGTCGCCTCGGTGCCGCCGCAGGGCGGGCGCAAGCACCCGCAGCAGGAGTACATCCAGATCAACACGAAGGACATCCTGTTCATCTGCGGCGGGGCGTTCGACGGGCTGGAGAAGATCATCGAGGCGCGCACCGGCCGGCAGCAGATCGGCTTCGCCGCCGGCGCCGCCGACGGCAACCGCGCCCCCGACAAGAACATCTTCGCCGAGGCGGAGCCGGACGACCTGCTGCGCTTCGGGCTCATCCCCGAGCTGGTGGGCCGCCTGCCGGTCACCGTCTCGCTCGAGGCGCTCGACGAGGAGGCGCTCATGCGCATCCTGCTCGAGCCCAAGAACGCGCTCACCAAGCAGTACAAGAAGCTCTTCGAGCTCGAGAACGTCGGCCTGACCTTCGATCCCGAAGGCCTGCGCGCGGTGGCCCAGAAGGCCCTCAAGCGCGGCACGGGCGCGCGCGGGCTGCGCTCCATCCTCGAGTCGCTCATGACCGACCTGATGTTCGAGCTCCCGGCCCGCGACGACGTGCGCGAGGTGGTCATCACCCGCGAGAGCGTCACCGAGGGCACGCCGCCGCTGGTGGTCACGGAGCGGGCGAGGCAGAAGAAGGAAGCGTGACCCGGCGGCTCCGCCGCCGGGTCATTGCGAGGCCGCGCAGCGGCCGCGGCAATCCGGGTGCATCAGCACGGAGTCCCGTGCCGGTGCACCCGGATTGCTTCGTCGGGGCCTGACGGCCCCTCCTCGCAATGACAGGGCAGTATCTTCCCCCCATGGCCCGAGACATCGCCAAGCCCCCCGAAGGCACCATCGCCCCGTTCGCCGACCTGACGGTGGACTTCCTGGGCTCCTATCCCGACCCCGCCACCCGGCTCGACCCGGCGCTGCCGGAGCTCGCCTTCATCGGGCGCTCCAACGTGGGCAAGTCGAGCCTGCTCAACGCGCTCACCGGGCGGAAGGGGCTGGCGCGGGTCAGCGCCACGCCCGGCAAGACGCAGACGATGAACGTCTTCCGGCTCCCCGACTTCTACCTGATCGACCTCCCCGGCTACGGCTTCGCCAAGGCGAGCAAGGTGAACCGGGCGGCCTATCGCCGGCTGGTGGAGGGCTACCTCACGAAGCGCGAGACGCTCGCCGGGGTGGTCTGGCTGCTCGACGCCCGGCACGATCCGTCCAAGGACGACCTCGCCTTCCAGGAGCTTCTCGCCTCGTCGGAACGCCCGGCGCTGGCGGTGCTCACCAAGGCCGACAAGCTCACGCGGCGGGAGCAGTCCGAGCGCCCGCGAGCCATCGCCGCCGCGCTCGGCGTGCCGGACGACCAGGTGCAACTCGTCAGCGCCGAGACGGGCATGGGCATCCCCGAGCTCGGCGCCAGCATCCTCACCGCCATCCGTGGAGACTCCGCATGATCCCGCGCGCCGCCGTGGTCGCCGCCGTCGCCTGCGCTCTCGCCGCCGCGCCGCTCGCCGCCCAGGCGCCGCTGCTGTCGCCCGACGCGGCGACACCGCCCGGCTTCGGCACGCTGAGGCAGGACGACATCCAGATGACGCTGCGGCTCTCGACCCTCGAGATCCGCTTCATGCCGCTCGACCCGCGCAGCGGCAACCTGCTCGCGCCGGACGCCTACACGTCGTTCCGGAAGCTCCTGCTCGACAACCGCGCCCGCATCGATTCGGTGGCGCGCTCGCGCGGCATCTCGCAGCCGGGCATCGTCTTCGTGAGCTTCTTCGGCCTGGCGCCGGGCGCCTTCTACGACGCGGAGTCGCTCGCGATCATCGTCCGCAACCGGTTGCTGCGGCCCTTGGGCATCGTGGCCTACACGCCCGGCTTCATGGAGCAGCGGCTCGATCCCCGCGAGATGAAGAGCGCCTTCTACCTGTACGAGGAGGCGATCCCGGTGCTGGAGCCCTTCTCGCTGCAGTACCAGAACCAGTACACCGCCGAGTGGGCCGGCAAGCTGTCGCGGATCAACGGCGAGCGGCAGCGCGTCGGCCTCCGCGCCAGCAAGGCCGGCGCGATGGACACCGCCGTGAAGCCCGCCGGCGTGCGCTGACCCCCGCGCGTTACCCGTTCGTGACACGCGAGCCCCCGGTCGATCCGGGGGCTTCGCTTTTGTGACTCATTCGTTGCCGAGGCAGTGACGGTTCGATACCGAATCCGGGGAGTTTGTGCCCGTCATCGAGCGCGGGGCACAGGCGCCGCGGTCGCTCACGGTCACCGGTTCGGGAGAACGCATGTCGCGCATGTCTGGGGTCGGTCGGATGCTGGCGGTGCTGGTGCTCATGCTCGCCCCGGGGTCGCTCGTCGCGCAGCAGGAGACGGGACGCCTCGTCGGTCGCGTGGTGGAGGGCGAGCAGGGCACGCCGCTCGCCGGGGCGCTCGTCGAGGTGACCGGCACGTCGATCAAGACGGCGACGGCGGTCGACGGCCGGTTCATCCTGCAGAACGTGCCCGTCGGCACGGTGTCCCTCTCGGTGCGCCTCATCGGCTTCCAGCCGAAGACGGTGACGGGCCTCGCGATCGCGAAGGGCGAGACGACCGAGCAGAACGTCTCCCTCTCCAACTCCGTGGTGCAGCTCGAGGAACTGGCCGTGAGCGCCGAGGCCGAGCGCGGCACGGTGAACGCGGCGCTCGAGGAGCAGCGCAACGCCACCGCGCTGGTGAACTCGATCACGTCGGAGCAGATCGCGAAGAGCCCCGACAGCGACGCCAGCCAGGCCGTGCAGCGCGTCAGCGGCGTCACGGTGCAGGACGGCAAGTACGTCTTCGTGCGCGGCCTGGGCGAGCGCTACACCACCGCCTCGCTCAACGGCGCGCGCATCCCGAGCCCCGAGCCCGAGAAGAAGGTCGTGCCGCTCGACATGTTCCCCTCGGCCCTGCTCGAGGGCGTGACGACGTCGAAGACGTTCACCCCCGACCAGCCGGGCGACTTCGCCGGCGCGCAGGTGAACATCAAGACCAAGGAGTTCCCCAGCCGCCGCACGGTCGCCTTCTCGGTCGGCACCGGCTTCAACCCGCGGGTCGCCGGCACCGCCATGATCTCCCCGATCCGGGAGACGCTCGACCCGGTCGCCTTCGGCTCGGGCGAGCGTGCCCTGCCCACGGCGGTCGCCGGCACCGACTTCACCCAGAGCGTGAGCGCCACCCAGAACAACACCGCCATCGAGTCGTTCCGGAACGCCTGGTCGGCGCCCACGCGCACGGGCGCGGCCAACGCGAACTTCGGCCTCAGCATCGGCGGCACGGACCGGGTCTTCGGCCAGAACCTGGGCTACGTCTTCTCGGGCAACTACGGCTACGGGCAGGAGATCCGCGACGACCAGAGCCGCGGCCTCGCGCTCGCGGGCGCCAACGGCGCCGCGCAGCAGATCGACCTGTACCAGGGCCAGACGGGACGCTACAGCGTGCTGTGGGGCGGCATCGCCAACCTGACCACGAACATCGGCAGCCACACGCAGCTCGCGCTCAACAACACGTACAACCGCACCATGGACAACGACGGGCGCCGCGAGCAGGGCTTCAGCGAGAACCTCGCCACCACCCTCGACATCCAGCGCCTGCGCTACGTGGAGCGGAGCGTCTTCTCCACGCAGCTCGCGGGCACCCACGCGCTCGGCGTGCGGCACCGCCTCGAGTGGGCCGGGACCTTCTCAGACGTGTCCCGCAAGGAGCCGGACCGCTCCGAGATGGTCTATGCGCTGGACAACGACCCGGTCACGGGGCAGCCGCGCAGCGCCTGGTACGGCATCTCCAACGAGGCGGCGGTCCGCACCTTCGGCGACCTGCAGGAGAACGCGATCGAGGGCAAGCTCGACTACACCTGGTACCTCGGCGCCTCGGCCGACGGGCGCACCGCGATCAAGGTGGGCGGCCTCGCGCGCTCGGTGGACCGTGACGCCATCAACGACGTCTACAGCGTCTCGCTCGCGGCCTCGCTGCCGCAGAGCGCGCTCGAGGTGACGCCGGAGCAGATCTTCGACGGCCGCTACACCAGCGGCGACCAGCAGACGCTGCGCCTCACGCCCCTCGGGCAGGGCGGCTCGTACGTCGCCAGCGACCGGCTGCTCGCCGGCTACGCCATGGTGAGCCTGCCCATCTCGCGCCGCCTCACCGCCGTGGCCGGCGCGCGCATCGAGGACTCGCGGGTGACGGTGGACGCCACCCCGACGCTCGGCGCGACCGTGCGCACCGAGCCGACCTTCACCGACGTGCTCCCCTCGCTCGCGCTGACCTACGCGCTGAACGACAACCAGAACCTCCGCTTCGCGGCCAGCCGCACGCTGAGCCGCCCCGAGTACCGCGAGCTGGCGCCGCTGCTGTTCCGCGAGGTCATCGGGTTCGACAACGTGCTGGGCAACGCCTCCCTCCGGCGTACGCTGATCGACAACCTCGACCTGCGCTGGGAATGGTTCCTGTCGGGCTCGGAGATCCTCTCGGTGAGCGCCTTCGCCAAGCGGTTCCAGGACCCGATCGAGCGCGTGTACCTGGCGAGCTCGGGCACCCGCATCATCACCTTCGTGAACGCGAAGGCCGCGACCAACTACGGCGTGGAGTTCGAGCTGCGCAAGAACCTCGGCAGCCTCTCCTCCTCCCTGACGCCGTTCACGGTGTTCAGCAACCTCACGCTGATGCAGAGCGAGATCGAGATCGACAACAGCGCGGCCAGCGTCACCGACCAGAACCGCCGCATGGTGGGC
>DASUOW010000003.1:0-10511 GCA_036276435.1 Gemmatimonadales bacterium | reverse complement strand
CACCTCGACGGTGAAGCTGCCGTCCGCCTCGCGCCGCAGCGCGGTGACGTCTTCCCGCACGCGGATGTCGAGGCCGAACATCTCGGCGACGCGGCGATAGTAGATCAGCCCTTCGCGCCGGCTCGGCTTGTCGGTGGCCGTCACGAACGGCACGCCGCCGATCTCGAGCCGCTCGGGCGTGGAGAAGAACGTCATGCCGAGCGGATAGCGCTCGATGGCGCTCACGACGGTGCTGCGGTCGAGCAGCACGCACTCGAGGCCGGCGCGCTTCGCGGCGAGGCCGGTGGCGAGGCCGCAGGGCCCCGCCCCGATGACGAGCAGCGGCAGGATGGGGGCGTCGCGCATGGAGCGGACCCTACACTTCGATGATCTGGTCGCGCCGCGTGCCGACGCTGACGTAGCGGATCGGCACGCCGGAGAGCTCCTCGAGCCGGTCGAGGTACGCTCGCGCCGCGCCCGGGAGGTCGGCGAGCCGGCGCGCGCCGCCGGTCGAGGTGTTCCAGCCCTTCAGGCACTCGAAGCGCGGCTGCACCCGCGCGAGCGAGTCCACGTCGGACGGCAGCTCCTCGCAGGCCTCGCCGTCGAGCTGGTAGGCCACGCCCACCGGGATCTCCTCGAAGGTGTCGAGCACGTCGAGCTTGGTGACGGCGAGACCGGTCAGGCCGTTCACGCGCGCGGCGTAGCGCACCACGTTGGCGTCGAACCAGCCGCAGCGCCGCGCGCGCCCGGTCGTGGCCCCGAACTCGCCCCCCAGCTGGCGCAGGCGCTCCTCGAGCACCGGCTCCGCCTCGGTGGGCAGCGGGCCGTTGCCGACGCGCGTCGTGTACGCCTTCACCACGCCCAGCACGCCGTGCACCGCGGTGGGCCCGATGCCCGCGCCCACCGCCGCCCCGCCGGACGTCGTGTTCGACGACGTGACGAACGGATAGGTGCCGTGGTCCACGTCGAGCAGCGCGCCCTGCGCGCCCTCGAGCAGCACGCGCTGGCGCGCCTTCACCGCGCGATGCACGAGCAGGCCCGTGTCGGCCGCCATCGGCAGCAGGCGCGGCGCCAGCGACTCGATGAGCGCCAGGTGCTCCTCGAGCGACACACGCTGGTCGCTCTCGAGCCCGACGAGCTGGTGGTTGGCGCGGTCCACGCGCTCCGCGATCAGCGCGCGCGCCGCCTCGAGGTTCCGCAGGCTGCCCACGCGGATGCCGCGCCGGCCCACCTTGTCCTCGTACGCCGGCCCGATGCCGCGGCCCGTCGTGCCGATCTTCTGCGACTTCTCGCTCGCCTTGTCCAGCACCTTGTGCAGCGGCAGCACCAGGTGCGCCCGGTCCGACACGAGCAGGCGGCCGTCCACGTGGATGCCGCGTTTCACCAGCGCGTCCAGCTCGCCGAAGAACTGCTCGGCATCGAGCACCACGCCGTTGCCCATCAGGCACGTCGTGCGCGGATGCAGGATGCCGGAGGGGATCTGGTGCAGGACGAACTGCTGCTCCCCGATCACCACCGTGTGGCCGGCGTTGGCGCCGCCCTGGTAGCGCACGACCATGTCGGCGCTCTCCGAGAGCACGTCCACCAGCTTGCCCTTCCCTTCGTCGCCCCATTGGGCGCCGACGACCACGAGGCAGGTCGTGGCGGCGTCGAACATGGCAGTTCTCCTGGCCGGACAACAAAAAAGAGCCCCCGCGGGGGCTCGGCTGGTTCGTGAATCCTCGGCGCAAGCTAGCCGCCGGGCCCCGTCGGGTCAATCGCGCGCGCAAGCAGCCGTCCGAGCCGGCTCGCGGTCTCGAACGCCAGGCCGTCGGCGGTGTCGGCGGCCGTGTGCAGGCGGCGCAGGGTGCCCCAGTCGAGCCGCGCCAGCGTCACCGCCCGGGCCGCCACGGGCGTCAGCGGCAGGCTGTCCACCATGATCCCCGCGGGCAGCCGCCGCCGCTGGCAGGGCAGTCCCAGCGAGGCCAGGACGGGGTCGAGGTGCTTCGCCAGCTCCTTGCCCTGCTTGTCGTGGAAGACCACGTAGAGCCGCCCCTGGTCGTCCACCGTGTCGACGTTGACCACCTCCCGGCCCACCAGCAGCTCGCCCCGTTCCTGCGCGAACACGCGCGCCCCCACCAGCCCGAACTCCTCCGCGCTGGTCACCAGGATGCCGAGTCCGGGTGCGTGGGAGCGCTCAGCGGCCGTCAGCACCGTCAGGAGCCCCGAGGCGTTGTCCCGGGCGCCTGGCGAGCCACCGTGGAGCCGCCCGCGCGCCAGGAGGGCGCCGCCGGCCACCGCGAGCACCACGGCCGGCGCCGCGGCCCACAGCCCCACCGGCGCCAGCACGCGTCCCAGGGCGAGCCCCGTGAGCAGCAGCACCGCCGTTCCCGCCACCCAGACCGCGACCAGGCGGCCGGCCATGGACTGCCGCTGCGCCTTGGTGTCGAGATGGGCCACCAGCCAGAGCTTCACGTCGGCCCCGGGCCGGTGCGCCACGAGGTTCGCATCCTCGCGCATCGGGGCCCCGAGCGTGGTCCAGCCGAGCCCGACGCCGATGCCGATCGACGCCACGGCGGCCAGCCCCGCGAGCCAGACGACCAGCGCCGCCTTGTCCCACACCGGCATGACGAGCAGCGGGAGCAGCAGCAGCGACACGCCGCCGAGCCCCGCGCCGATCACCGGCGCGGCGTTGAGGACCGAGGGAGCGAAGCGGAAGCGCTGGGTTTCGACCTCGTAGCCGAGGTCGTGCAGGAAGGCGGCGACGGCGTCGCGCGCGGCGACGGCCTCCGGCGTGCCGGCCTCGCGCGGTCCGGCGGCGAGGGCCGCCACCAGCGACCGCGCGCGATCGGTCACCGCTCAGCCATGCGAGGGCCACGCGAAGGCCGCCATCGGCATCGTCGCGGCCCGGGCGGCCTCGACGGTAATGCGGCCGCCATCGAGCAACTGCGAGACGTGCTGCTCGAACGTCTGCATGCCGAAGTCGATGCCCGCGCCCATGAGGTTCTTCAGGTCGCCGAGGCGGTCGCCGTCGCGCAGCGCCGCGCGCACCGCGGGCGTGACCTCCAGCAGCTCGACGGCCGCCACCTTGCCGTCGCCGTCGCGCGTCGGGAGCAGCTGCTGCGCCACCACCGCACGGAGCGCTTCGGCGAGGCGCAGCCGGCCGATCTCGCGCTCCTCCGGCGGCAGCATCGTCACGAGGCGCTGCACCGTCGTGGTCACGTCGGGCGTCGGCACCGAGGTGATCACCAGCAGCCCGCCCTCGGCGGCCTTGACGGCGGTCGCCATGGTGTCCGCGTCGGCCAGCTCGCCGATCAGCACCACGTCGGGGTCCTGCCGGAGCGCCGCGTGCAGGCCCGAGGCGTAGGTATCGGTATCCACGCCCACCTCGCGCTGCGTCACCGAGCTCATCAGGTCGCGGTGCAGGAACTCGATCGGGTTCTCCACCGTGACGATGTGCCGCTGCTGGGTCGTGTTGATGTGCTGCACCAGCGCCGCCGTCGTGGACGACTTCCCCGCCCCCGACACGCCCGCCACCACCACCAGCCCGCGCTCCGCCTCCGCGATGCGCCCCAGCGCCGGCGGCAGGCCGAGGGACTCGAGCGTGGGCACCGCGAAGGGAATGACCCGCATCACGATCATGATCGACGAGCGCTGGCGCAGGATGTTCACCCGGAAGCGCCCGACGCCCGGCATGCCCCAGGAGCAGTCGAAGTCGCGCAGCGTCTCGAGCTTGAGGCGGTTCTCGTCGCTGCCCACGAGCTTGAGCGCGATGGCGCGCGTCTGGTCCGGGGTCAGGCGCTGCTTGGTGAGCGGGACGAGCTTGCCGTGGATGCGCGCACGGAAGACGTCGCCCGCCTTGATGTGCAGGTCGCTCGCGCCGCGCTCGACCGCCGCCCGGATGATCTTCTCCATCAGGCCCCGCTCGCCACGCCGGGCCGCGCCGGCAGGAAGCCCATCGCCTCCTCGGTCTCGCGCAGCGTCTCCCGCGCGACGCGCCGGGCGCCGGCCGCCCCGTCGGCGAGGAGCTCGTCGACGCGGGCCGGGTCCGCCTTGAGCGCGAGCGCCTGCTCCCGGATCGGGGCGAGCGTCGCGATCATGTTGTCGGCCAGCACCCGCTTGCACTCGATGCAGCCCCAGCCCGCCGTGCGGCACTTCTCCGCGACGACGGCCACCGTCTCGGGCGGCGAGAAGTGCCGGTGCAGCTCGTAGATGTTGCAGACCTCGGGCGTGCCGGGGTCCTTCTTCGTCACGCGCGCGGGGTCGGTCTTGGCCGGACGGAGCTTGGCCCAGATCTCCTCGGGCGTGTCGAGCACGCCGATCGTGTTGCCCTTGCTCTTCGACATCTTCGAGTCGCCGTCGAGGCCCATGATGCGGCGTGCGGTCGACAGCATCGGCTGCGGCTCCGGGAAATGCACGCGCGAGGGCGTGTACGCCGCGTTCCAGCGGCGCGCCACCTCGCGCGCCAGCTCGAGGTGCTGCAGCTGGTCCTCCCCCACCGGCACCAGGTCGGCCTTGTAGAGCAGGATGTCGGCCGCCATCAGGATCGGATAGTTGAGCAGGCCCGCGGGAATGCTCTCGAGCTGCTGCGACTTATCTTTGAACTGCGTCATGCGCTCGAGCTCGCCGAGCGGCGTGACGGCGTTCAGCAGCCAGGTGAGCTGCGCGTGCTCGGGGACGTGCGACTGCACGAAGAGCGTGACCCGGTTCGGATCGACGCCCGCCGCCAGCAGGCCGATGCTCATGTCGCGGGTCCGCTGCTGCAGCTGCGAGGGCTCGTAGCCGGCGCCCGTGATGGCGTGCAGGTCCACGATGGAGAAGAAGCACTCGTAGCGCTGCTGCAGGTCGACCCAGTTCTTCACGGCGCCGAGCAGGTTGCCGATGTGCAGTTCGCCCGAGGGCTGGATTCCGGAGAAGACGCGAGGCATGGCGGTGAAGCTAACGATGCGGGAAGGAGCGTCGCAAGGCCTTGTCATCCATTGACTTACTGCACACCGCCGTGGCCGCCGCCGAACGCGCGGCCGGCTACCTGCGCGACGCGCAGCGGCCCGATGGCCCGGCGGCCTGGACGGTCAAGGACCAGCGCGACTTCGTCACCGAGGTGGATCGCACCTCGGAGCGGCTCATCACCGACGTGCTCCTCGCGCGCACGCCCGCGAGCCGGGTGGTGGGCGAGGAGCTGAATCCCGAGCTGGTGCGCGACGGCCTCGTGTGGATCGTCGATCCGCTCGACGGGACCACCAACTTCCTGCACGGTATTCCCGCGTGGGCGGTCTCGATCGCGGCGGCGGTGGATGGCGTGCTGCAGGCCGCGGTGGTGTTCGACGTGCCGCACGGCGAGCGCTTCGACGCGGCGAGGGGCGGCGGCGCGCACCTCGCCGGGCGCGCGCTGCGCGTGTCGCCGATCGCGGTGCCGGAGTTCGCGCTCATCGGCACCGGGTTTCCGTTCAAGAACGTCGCCCGGCTCGACGAATACCAGCGCCACTTCGCCGCCATCGCGAAGGCCACGAGCGGCATCCGCCGGCCCGGCGCGGCGGCCATCGACCTTGCGTGGGTGGCCGCCGGGCGCTTCGATGGATTCTGGGAGTTGAACCTCGCGCCGTGGGACCTCGCGGCCGGAGCACTGCTCGTGCGGGAAGCGGGCGGCATCGTCACCGACCTCGGGGGCGACGAGGACATCCTGCGACACACCGGCATCGTCGCCGGCAATCCCGCGATGCACGCCTGGTTGCGCACCGTGACCCGCCCCGACTGACGGAGGGATCCATGCCCGAGAAGCTCGACGCGCAACGCCCGCTCACGGCCTGGCTCGACGCCGTGGCGTCGGACCACCCGCTCCCGGCCGGCGGCCGTGTCGCCTCGGTGGTGGCCGCCTTCGCCGCCGCCCTCGTCGAGAAGGTCGCGCGCATCGTGCACCGCTCGCCCAATCGCGCCGCGCTCCACGCGCTCGCCGAGGCGGTGCGGACGAAGGTGGCTCCCCTCCGTCCCGCGCTGGTCGCGCTCGGCGCGGCCGACGACAAGGCCTATGCCGCCCTCATGGCCTCGCGCACCACCGGCAACGAGGCCGCACATCACGAGGCGCGGCTGGCCGCCGCCCGCACCCAGGTGGAGCTAGTCGAGCAGGCGGGCGAGGTGGCGCGCCTCGCCGCCGACCTCGAGGCCAAGGTGGGCCCCGCCCTCCGCGCCGACCTCGCCACCGCGCGCCTGCTGGCCGTGGCGGCGGCGCATGGCGCGCATGGCAACGTCACGGCGAATCTCGGGGCGCTGGGGGATGAGGCGGCGGATCGGCTGCGGGAGCGGACCAACGAGGCGGTGGCGGCGCTCCCCTAGGGGAGCAGGGCGTCACCTCGCCACCGTGAGAATCTTCGGCCCCTCCGGCGTCACCGCCACCGTGTGCTCGAAGTGCGCCGCCAGCGAACCGTCGGCCGTCACCACGGTCCACTTGTCCGCGAGCGTGCGGGTCTCGGGGCTGCCGAGGGTGATCATGGGTTCGATGGCGAGCGTCATGCCGGCCTGCAGCCGCGGCCCCCGCTTGGGCGAGCCGTAGTTGGGCACCTGCGGGTCCTCGTGGAAGCGCGTGCCGATGCCGTGCCCCACCAGTTCCCGCACCACGCCGAAGCCCGCGCCCTCCGCCACCGTCTGCACCGCGTGCCCGATGTCGCCGATGTGGTTCCCCACCACCGCCGCGGCGAGCCCCGCCTGGAGGCACTGCTCCGTGACCTCGAGCAGGCGCTGCGCCTCCGGCGCGATCCGCCCCACCGGCACCGTCGTCGCCGAGTCGGCGTGCAGCCCCTCGAGGAAGACGCCGCAGTCGATGCTGATGATCGAGCCCTCCTTGAGCACCCGCTTGGCCGACGGGATGCCGTGCACGATCTCCTCGTCGATCGACACGCAGAGCGTCTTCGGGAAGCCGTAGAGCCCCTTGAACGACGGTCGCGCGCCCTTGTGGCTGCGGATGAACGCCTCGGCCTCGGCGTCGAGGTCCTCGGTGGTGATGCCGGGGCGCACCAGCTCGCGCAGGCGCGCGAGCGTGCGGGCGAGGATGTCCCCCGCCCGCGCCATCGCCTCGATCTCGCGCGCCGACTTGAGCGTGACCATGCTAGCGGCCGACCGCGCTCCGCACGCGCAGGGCGATGTCGTCGACGGCGCCCACGGCGGGGATGTGCCGCACCAGCCCCTGGCGCTCGTAGTGCGACAGCACCGGAGCGGTCTGGTCGCGGTACGCCTTGAGGCGCACGGCCACCGCGGCCGGATCGTCGTCCTTGCGGTTCTCGATGCCGCGCCGCTTCTCGAGCCGGCCGAGGATCTCCTCGTCGGTCACGTCGAAGAAGAGCACGTGCGTCAGCGCGCGGCCCTTTTCGGCCAGGATCGCCGCCATGCCCTCGGCCTGCGGGATGGTGCGCACCACGCCGTCGAAGATCACGCCCTGCGACGCTTCCGGCTTGCCCAGCTCCTCGCGGACGACGCCGAGGATGATCTCGTCGCTCACGAGGTGCCCCGCCTCCATCGCCGCCTTCGCCTTGAGGCCCAGCGGCGTGCCCCGCTGCACCGCGTCGCGGAGCAGGTCGCCGGTGGCGAACTTGGGGAGGCCCAGGGCCTCCGCGAGGATGGCGCCCTGGGTGCCCTTGCCGGCCCCGGGCGGGCCCATGAGGAGGATGTCCATGGTGTGATCTCCGACGAAGAAAGGAGGTCGAGAGTCGCGAGTCGAGAGTCGAGGGAAATGGTCCCGTAAGCACGAGAGTCGAGAGCGGGCACGCGTGGATCGCCTCTCTCGACTCTCGTCTCTCGTCTCTCGACTCCCCCTACATGAACCGCTGCTGCCGCCCCCGGAACTTCACCCGACCGGTCTTCATGAAGCTGTCGTACTTCCGGAGCGTGCGGTGCTGTTCCACCTGGGCGATCGTATCGAGCAGCACGCCGACGACGATGAGCACCGAGGTGCCGCCGAAGCCCGTCTGGATGCCGAGGGCGTTGGATACCACCAGCGGGAGGATCGCGATGACCGCCAGGAACAGCGAGCCCGGCAGCGTGACGCGCGCCAGCACCGCGTCGATGTAGTCGGCCGTGGCCGCGCCCGGGCGCACGCCGGGGATGAACGCGCCCTGCTTCTTCAGGTTCTCCGACAGGTCGACCGAGTTGAAGATGATCGACGTGTAGAAGTAGCTGAAGAGCACGATCAGCAACCCGAACGTCAGGTTGTAGGCCCACCCGCCCGGCGAGAAGAACGCCGCGAAGTCGTTCAGGATCGGCGACTTGACGAAGTTGGCGATGGTGCCGGGGACGATGATGATCGTCTGGGCGAAGATGATCGGCATCACGCCGGCGGTGATCAGCCGGATCGGGATGAACGTCTTCTGGCCCTCGCGGATGCGCCCGCGGCCCATGACCTTGCGCGGGATCTGCACCGGGATGCGCCGTGCCGACATCGTCATGGCCACGACGGCCGCGATGACCGCCACCGTGATGGCGAGGAAGAGCAGCACGCCCAGCGGCGACACGACGCCGCCGCGGACGAAGTTGATCAGCTGGATCGTCGAGGGCCACAGGCGCTCGAGGATCGAGAAGGTGATCAGGAGGCTCTGGCCGTTGCCGATGCCGCGCTCGGTGATCTGCTCGCCGAGCCACATGACGAAGATGGCGCCCGCCGTGAGCGTGATCACCATGACCAGGCGGGACGCGAACCCGGGGTTCGCCACCGCGCCGGGGATCGATTCCGTGAAGAGGGCGTAGGTGTAGGCCTGCGTCAGCGCGATGGCGACCGTGGTGTAGCGGGTCCACTGCGTGAGCTTCTTCCGGCCTTCCTCGTCCTTCTGCATCTTGCCGATCGTCGGCACGACGCCGCCGGCGAGCTGGAAGATGATCGACGCCGAGATGTACGGCATGATGCCGAGCGCGAAGACCGTCGCGCGGCTCAGGCCGCCGCCCAGCATGTCGTACAGGCCGAAGAAGCCGGCCGCCCCGGAATTCCGGATGAAGTCGGCGAGGGCCTGCACGTTGACGCCCGGAGCGGCGATGTGCGCGCCGATCCGGTAGATGAGCAGGGCCAGCGCGGTGAAGAGGAGCTTGCGCTTCAGCTCGTCATCGACCGCGAGGCCGGGAACGCGTGGTGCCGTCACTTATTCCTCGATCCGACCGCCCGCCGCCTCGATCTTCGCCTTCGCCGAGGCGGACACCGGCACGCCCTTCACGGCGTACGCCCGGTCCGCGTCGCCCGAGCCGAGGAGCTTGACGGCGGTGTCGATGCGGCTGATCAGGCCAGCCGCGTGAAGCGTCTCCGGCGTCACGTCGGTTCCGGCGATGAGCTTGAGCTTCGCCAGGTTGACCGGCTCGGCCGTCACCTTGAACGGGTTGGTGAAGCCGCGCTTGGGCAGCCGGCGGTAGAGCGGCATCTGGCCGCCCTCGAAGCCGGGGTTGGTGCTGCCGCCCGTGCGCGCCTTGTGTCCCTTGTGGCCCTTGCCCGACGTCTTGCCGAGGCCCGAGCCGATACCGCGTCCCAACCGCTTGCGCACCTGCGAGCTGCCCGGCGCGGGCTTCAGGTTGGAGAGCGAGAGGTAGTCCTTGTCGTTCGCCATCACTTGTCCTTGGCCGGCGACACCTCGACGAGGTGCCGCACCTTGAACAGCATGCCACGCACGGAGGCGTTGTTGGGCAGCTGCACGATGTCCTGATGGTGCTTCAGACCGAGGGCCTCGAGCGTGCGGCCCATCGTCTCGGCATGGCCGATCTTCGAGCGGATCTGCTTGACCTCGAGGGTCTTCGCTTCCGCCTCGCTCGGGATGACGGCGGCATGGTACGCGGGGCCCTGACGGCCCACCACGGGATTGCGACCCATCGCTCAGGCCTCCTGGCGCGGCCGGTAGGCCAGCTGGTCGGTCTCGATGCCGCGCTCGCGCGCGATCTGCCGGACCGAGACGAGCCGCTTCAGGCCGTCCATGGTGGCGCGCACCATGTTGTGCGCGTTCGAGGAGCCGAGGCTCTTCGTGAGGATGTCGGTGATGCCGGCGCATTCGAGCACCGACCGCACCGGGCCACCTGCGATGACGCCCGTTCCGCTCGCCGCCGGCTTCAGCAGGACGCGACCCGCGCCGTGCTCGCCGATGATCTCGTGCGGGATCGTCGTGCCGACCCGCGGCACGTCGAACATGGCGCGCTTCGCGGCCTCGACGGCCTTGCGGACCGCCTCGGAGACTTCATTGGCCTTGCCGGTCGCGATCCCGATGCGGCCCTTGCCATCGCCCACCGCGACGAGCGCGTTGAACGAGAAGCGGCGACCGCCCTTGACGACCTTCGCGACGCGATTGATGGCCACGACGTTCTCGACGAATTCCTTCTCGCCCTGGCTGTCGTCACGCCGGCCGCCGCCGGGGCCCCCGCGGCCCCCGCCCTGACCGCCGCCGCGCCCACCCTGGCCGCCACCCTGGCCGCCACGACCGCCGCCGCCACCCTGGCCACGCCCACCCTGGCCACGGCCGCCCTGGCCGCGACCACGGTCGGTCGCCATCGGCGCGCCGGCCATCGTCGAGCTGTGGCTTCCGCGCTGCGGCGCCTGCGGC
>DASUOW010000002.1:0-15911 GCA_036276435.1 Gemmatimonadales bacterium | reverse complement strand
GCCCTCAGGGCCCGCGGCGTGCAGAGCGTGCTCGTCGAAGGGGGCGGCCGGCTCGCCGGGTCGCTGCTCGATGCCGGGCTGGTGGACCGCCTCTACTGGGTGCAGAGCCCGGTGTGGCTGGGCGAGGGCGGGGTGCCGGCGGTGGCGGGGCACGCGAGCCTGCCGCTCGCGGAGGCGCCGAGATGGCGGATCGTCGAGCGCCGGGCGCTCGGAGAGGACACGTTGCTCGTGGCGGATCGGACCTGATGTTCACCGGGATCATCACCGCGGTCGGGACCGTGGCGCGCGTCGCGCGCGACGCGAACGGGCTCGAGCTCACCATCGCGGCCCCCTACGCGGGCCTCGAGCTGGGCGAGAGCATCGCGGTGGACGGCGCGTGCCTGACGGTCCAGTCCCTTGGCGCGGGCACGTTCACGGTGCACGTGATCGCCACCTCGCTCGACCGCACCAACTTCGGCGGCTACGCCGAGGGACGGCGCGTCAACCTCGAGCGCGCGCTGCGCCTGGGCGACCGGCTCGGCGGCCACATGGTGCAGGGACACGTGGACGGCGTCGGCGCCGTGCTGGGCACGTCGCAGCGCGACGATGCGTGGCTGGTGGACATCCGTGTCCCGGCGGAGATCGCGCGACTGGCGATCCCGCTGGGTTCCATCGCGGTCGACGGCGTGAGCCTCACCGTGAACGCGCGGCCCGCGAGCGACGTCGTCCAGATCTCGCTCATTCCGTTTACCTTGCAGCAGACGACGCTGGGCGACCGACACGCCGGCGATCGGGTGCATCTGGAGGGGGACATGCTCGGCAAGTACGTCGCGGCGCTCCTCGGGCCCCGCATCGCGGCCGCGCCCGGCGCTGAGGTGAGTGCATGAGCGGCCACACGGTCGAGCAGGCCATCGAGGACCTGAAGAACGGGAAGCTGATCATCGTCGCCGACGACGAGGACCGCGAGAACGAGGGCGACCTCGTCGGCGCGGCGCAGCTGGTGACGCCGGAGATGATCAACTTCATGGCGCTGCACGGCCGGGGCCTCATCTGCCTCGCCCTCACCGCCGAGCGCTGCGCCGAGCTCGGCCTTCCGCAGATGACCGACCGGAACACGGAGGAGCTCGCCACCGCGTTCACCGTCTCCATCGATGCCGACCGTCGCTTCGGCGTGAGCACCGGCATCTCCGCGAGCGACCGCTCCACCACCATCCAGGTGGCGCTCAACCCGAAGTCGACGCCGTCCGACCTGCGCCGTCCCGGCCACATCTTCCCGCTGCGCGGCCGACCCGGCGGCGTGCTGCAGCGCGTGGGGCACACCGAGGGCAGCATCGACCTCGCGCGCCTCGCGGGCCTGGTGCCCGCGGGGGTGATCTGCGAGATCCTGAATCCCGACGGCTCCATGGCGCGGCGCCCGCAGCTGCTGGAGATGGCGGAGAAGTTCGGGCTCACCTTCATCACGCTGGCGCAGCTGGTGGCGCACCGCCTGCGCGAGGAGCGGCTGGTGCACCGCGTTGCCGAGGCGCGGCTCCCCACGCCGTACGGCGAGTTCCACATCATCGGCTACCGGAACGACGTGGACCACAACGAGCACGTCGCCCTGGTCATGGGCGAGGTGTCGGGCCAGCCCGACGTGCTGGTGCGCATGCACTCCAAGTGCCTCACGGGCGACGTGTTCCACTCGATGCGCTGCGACTGCGGAGAGCAGCTCCACGCGGCGATGCGGCAGATCGGCGAGGCCGGCCGTGGCGTCATCGTGTACCTCGACCAGGAGGGCCGCGGCATCGGGCTCCTCAACAAGCTGCGCGCGTACGAGCTGCAGGACTCCGGCGCCGACACGGTGCAGGCCAACCAGCACCTCGGCTTCGCCCCGGATCTCCGGAACTACGGCATCGGCGCGCAGATCCTGCGGGACCTCGGGCTGTCGTCGATCCGCATCATGACCAACAATCCCCGCAAGCTCGTCGGCATCGACGGCTACGGCCTCGAGATCACCGAGCGCGTGCCCCTCGTCTCGATGCCGCACCGCGAGAACCGCGACTACCTCGCGGTCAAGCGCGACAAGCTCGGCCACCTGCTGGCCCACTGACCATGCCCGACATCTCCGGACGGCCCGGCCCCGTGGGGCGGGTCGGCATCCTCGTCAGCCGCTACAACGAGCGCATCACGGGCCGCCTGCTCGACGGCGCGCGTGCCGCGTGCCGCGAGGCGGGCGTGCCCGACGCGCAGGTGGATGTCGCCTGGGTGCCCGGGGCCTTCGAGCTTGGCGCCGCGGCGTCGGCGGCGGCCGGCACCGGCCGCTACGCCTGCCTCGTGGCGCTCGGCGCGGTCATCCGCGGCGACACGCCGCACTTCGACTATGTCGCCGGCGAGGCCGCGCGCGCGCTGAGCGACGTCGCGGTGCGCCACGCGCTGCCCGTGGCGTTCGGCGTGCTCACGGTGGACACGATGCAGCAGGCCGTCGACCGCGCCGGCGGGTCCGCCGGCAACAAGGGCCACGAGGCCGCGGCGGCGGCGCTCGAGCTGGCCGACGTCATCGCACGACTGCGACAGGGCGCATGATCCGCATCGAGACGAAGGGGCGCGCCCGCGCGCTGCAGCTGCTCTACGCCTGGGAACTCACCGGCGAGCCCGCCATCGCGGAGGCGGCCACCGGCCTCGCGCGGCTCACCGGTCCCGAGCCGCGCATCCTCGACCGCGCCGAGGCGCTGGCCGAGGGCGTGGTGAAGTCGGTCGAGGCGATCGACCGCGCGGCGGCTGTCGCCGCGGAGAACTGGCGCCTGAGCCGCATCGCCACCGTGGAGCGCAACATCCTCCGGCTGGCCATCCACGAGCTGCAGCGCAACGATCCCGCGGCGCCGCCCAAGGTGGTCATCGACGAGGCGGTGCAACTCGCCCACTGGTTCGGCGGCGCGCGCGCCCCCGCGTTCGTGAACGGCGTGCTCGATCGCGTGGCCCGAGAACTCGGCGTGCTGTGAGGATTCTCGTCGCCAACTGGCTGGACCTGCGCAACCCGCAGGCGGGCGGCGCCGAGATCCACCTGTTCGAGATCTTCCAGCGGCTCGTCGCGCGCGGCCACGCGGTGCGGCTGGTCTGCTCGGGCTGGCGGGGCTGCGCCGAGCGCGAGGAGGTGGAGGGCCTGCGCGTGACGCGCGTGGGGGGCCGGCACAGTTTCGCGCTCCGCGGGCGCGGCGCGATCCGGCGGGCGCTGGCGGAGGAGCGGCCCGACGTCGTCTGCGAGGACATCAACAAGCTCCCGCTGTTCCTCCCCGGGCTCACCGACCGGCCGTTCCTCGCCATCGTGCCCCACCTCTTCGGGAGCACGGCGTTCGAGGAGGCGAGCTGGCCCATGGCCTCCATCGTCTGGCTCGCGGAGCGCCCGCTGCCGGTGATGTACCGGCGGGCGGGCTGGCACGCCATCAGCGAGAGCACGCGCGACGACCTCGTGGCCCGCGGCGTGCCGGCCGAGCGCATCCGGGTGATCCACCCCGGGGTCGACGCCGACCACTACCGGCCCCTGGCCGGGACGGCGCGGACGCCCCATCCGACGTTCGTGTATGTTGGAAGGTTGAAGCGATACAAGGGCGTCGACCTCGCCATCCGGGCGCTCGCCGTGGCACGCCGGACGCGCCCCGACCTGCGGCTCTGCATCGCCGGCGGCGGCGACCACCGGCCGGCCCTCGAGGCCCTCACCGACGAGCTCGGGCAGCGGGAGGCGGTGCAGTTCCTCGGCTTCGTGAGCGAGGAGGCGAAGCTCACCCTCTTCCGGACGGCGTGGGCCAACCTCTTCCCGTCGCCGAAGGAGGGGTGGGGCATCACGGTGGTGGAGGCGGCGGCGTGCGGCACCCCGTCGCTCGCCTCGGACAGCCCCGGCCTGCGCGATTCGGTGCGCCACGGGGAGACGGGCTACCTTGTAGCGCATGGGGACGTGGCGGGGCTCGCGGCGCGCATGCTCGAGCTCGCCGTGGATCCCGCGCTGGTCGAACGCCTTGGCGCACAGGGCCGACGGCAGGCCGAGGGCCTGAGCTGGGACGCCGCCGCGCTCGCGACCGAGGCGCATCTCGACGAACTCATTCACGCGCCGCGACGGCGCTGACGCTGGGAGGCGGACATGCAGATCAACGTGACGGCACGGCACTGCGAAATCGACGGGGCGCTCGACGAGCGCGCGCGGGCGGTGGCCGAGCGGGTGGGCGGGATCGCGCTGCGCCCGATCGACTGCACGGTGCTCTTCGACGTGGACGGCGCGAGCCAGGTGGCCGAGCTGCGCCTGCGGGACGCGCGCGGCGAGACGATCGGGCGCGGCGAGGCGGAGAACCACCGCACCGCGCTCGACCGGGCCGAGGAGCGCATGCGCCGCCAGCTGCAGGCCGCCGCGAGCCGCGCCCGCAGCGGCCGTCACGCCGAGACCGCCGAGGGCTGATGCTCCGACTCCGGGACCTGCTCGAGCGGGAAGGCGATCCGCTGCAGCTCGAGGCCCTCACGGGCGAGGCGGGGCTCGACCGCCAGGTCCCGGACTCGGAAGTGGCGAGCCCCGGACTCGCGCTCGCCGGGTACGTGGGGCGCTTCGCGCCGCACCGGCTCCACGTGCTCGGCGAGACCGAGATCACCTACCTCAATGGCCTCCCGGACGACGAGCGGCTGCACCGCCTCGAGCAGTTCTTCAACTTCGAGCTGCCGTGCCTCTTCATCACGAAGGGGCTCGACGCACCGCCCCAGCTGCTCGGGCTGGCGCAGGAGCGCGGCGTGCCGCTGCTGCGCTCGCGGCTGAAGACGGCGGAGTTCTACCGGCGCGTGAAGCCGGTGCTGGAGGAGGCGTTCGCGCCGCGCACCACGCTGCACGGCTCGCTCGCCGACGTGTACGGGGTGGGGCTCCTGTTCATCGGGCGGTCGGGGATCGGCAAGAGCGAGTGCGTGCTCGACCTCGTCGAGCGCGGCCATCGCCTCGTGGCCGACGACGTGGTGCAGGTGACGCGCCGCGGCGCCGACATCCTCATCGGCCGCGGGCACGAGCTCGCGGCGCACCACATGGAGATCCGCGGCATCGGCCTGATCGACGTGCAGGCGCTGTTCGGCATCCGCGCGGTGCGCCAGCAGAAGCGCATCGAGGTGGTGGTGCAGCTCGAGGACTGGGAGACGGCGAAGGACGTCGCCGACCGCACCGGGCTCTCGCACCACAGCAGCGAGGTGCTCGGCGTCACCATCCCGCGCGTGATCGTGCCGCTCAACCCGGGCAAGAACATCACGGTGATCTCCGAGGTGGTGGCGATGATGCACCTCCTCCGCTACTCCGGCGTGGACGTCGCGGCGCAGTTCAACGAGCGGCTCATCCGTCGCATGAAGGAGAAGCGCGGGATCAAGGGCTACCTGCAGGAAGACTATGAGTAGCGGGACGCTCAAGGGGGTCGTGGTCTGCCATGGCCCGCTCGCGGGGGCACTCATCGGCGCGGTGGAGCAGATCTCGGGAATGAAGGATGCGCTCGTGGCCGTCTCCAACGAGGGCTGCGACCGGGGCAGCCTCGAGGCGCGGGTCGAGGCGGCGGTGGGCACGGGGCCGGCGGTCGTGTTCGTGGACATGGCGAGCGGGTCGTGCCTCTTCGCGGTGCTGCGGAAGCTGCGCGAGCGCGAGGGCATCTGCGTCGTGACGGGCGTCAACCTCGCGATGCTGCTCGACTTCGTGTTCCATCGCGAGGGCACGGCGGCCGCCGCGGCGGCGCGCGCCGTCGACGTGGGCGGCAAGGCGATCGGGGTGAGTGCGTGAGCGTGGTGCTCTGCCGCGTGGACGATCGGCTGATCCACGGCCAGGTGGTCGTGGGATGGGGGCAGGCGCTGAAGCTGCAGCGCATCGTGCTGGCCGACGACGAGGTGGCGCGCAGCGACTGGGAGCAGGACCTCTACCGCATGGCGGTGCCGGCGGGGCTGGAGGTGGTGTTCGCGACGGTGGCCGCCGCGGCGAGCCGCCTGGCCGAGTGGGAGCGGGACGCGCGGCGCACGGCGGTGCTGATGGGAAGCATCGAGGCCGCCGCGCAGCTGTACCGCGCCGATCCCGCCGTGGCCCGCCGGATCAATCTGGGCGGCATCCACCACCGGCCCGGACGGACGGAGCGGCTGCCCTACGTCTATCTGACGGACGAGGAGCAGCGGCAGCTCGAGCGCCTCGCCGGCGAGGGCGCGCAGATCACCGGACAGGACGTGCCCACCTCGGCGCCGGTCCCGCTGGAGGCGCTGGGGTGACGGCACTGGTGCTCGCGGGGCTCCTCACGTGGGGCGTCGTGGTGGCGCTGGACCTCGTGAGCGGCCCGCAGGCGCTGCTGGCCCGCCCGGTCGTGGCCGGGACGGTGGCGGGGCTCATCGCGGGGGACCTCGAGGCCGGGCTCCGCGTGGGCATGCTGCTCGAGATGTTCGCCCTCGACGTGCTGCCGGTGGGCGCCTCGCGCTATCCCGACTACGGGCCGGCGACGGTGGCGGCGGTGGCCGTCGTGGCGGGGCTGCCGTGGCAGGAGCGGCTGGGGCTCGCGATGCTCCTGGCGCTGCCGCTCGCCTTCGTCGGCGGCCTGGCGATGCAGTGGCTGCGCCACGCCAATGCGCGCGCCATGCAGGACCGCGTCGCGGCGGTGGCCGCGGCGGATCGCCGCGCGATCGCCGCGCTGCACTACGGCGGCCTGCTGCGCGACGGGTTGCGCGGCGCCGCGCTGACGGGACTCGGCCTCGCCGTCGCGGTGCCCCTGCGAGGGCTGGCGCTGCCGCCGCACGTGGCGACGCTGCTGCTGGCGGGAGCGGTCGGCAGCGGGCTCGCCGCGGTGATGAACGGCGCGCTGCGCAGCACCGGTCGCGGGACGCGGGCCCGGTGGCTGGTCGCGGGACTCGGGCTCGGCGGGGTGCTCGCGGTGGCGTCGGGGGCGTGGCGATGAAGGGCGGCCTGCGCGCGCTCCTGCGGCTCTACTACGTGCAGGCGGCGTGGAACTACGAGCGCATGCTCGGCATCGGGATGGGGCATGCGGCCGTACCGCTGCTCGAGGAGTTGCGCACGCTCGACCCGTCGCGGCACGCCGAGGCGGTGGCGCGGTCGGCCGACTACTTCAACGCGAACCCGAACCTCGCCGGGCTCGCCCTCGGGGCGCTCGCGCGGGCGGAGCACGATCACGTGCCCGGAGCCGCCGTATCGCGCCTGCGCACGGCGCTCAGCGGCCCGCTCGGCGCACTGGGCGACCGGCTCTTCTGGGCCGGCATCGTGCCGGCGCTCTCGGCGCTCGCGCTCGCGGCGGTGGCACTCGGGGCGGGGTGGTGGGCGGCGCTGGGGCTGGTGGTGGTCTACGGCGTCATCCGTGCGCTGACGGCGCGCTGGGCGCTCGCGACGGGATGGGCGGAGGGACTGCAGGTGGGCGCGGCCATCGGGAAGTCGTGGGTGCCGCGGTCGGCGGAGCGTGCCGGCGTGGTGGCGGGGTTCTGCGTGGGGCTCGCGATTCCGCTGGCGGCGACGTGGCTGCTGCGCGGCGCGGGGCGCGAGCCCGCGCTGATGGCGCCGGCGGTGGCGCTGGCCGGCCTCACGCTGTCCCGGCTCGTCGGGCCGCATCACACGGCGCTCCGGTTCGGCGTCGGCGTGCTCGTGCTGGGACTTCTCGCGGGGGTGCTCGGGGCATGATCGAACGCGAAGTGACCATCGTGAACCAGCTCGGCATGCACGCGCGGCCGGCGGCGCAGGTGGTGCGCACGGCGAGCGGCTTCAAGTCCCACGTGGAGATCGTGCGGGACGGCACGGCGGTGAACGCCAAGAGCATCATGGGCGTCATGATGCTCGCCGCGGAGTGCGGCTGCTCGGTGGTGCTGCGCGCGGACGGCGCCGACGAGGCCGAGGCGGTCGAGGCCCTGGCGAAACTGGTGGCGGAAGGATTCGGCGAGGATTGAGCGTCCACGACGTGGTGCGCGGCATCGGTGTCTCCCCGGGCGTGGCCTATGCCCGGGCGACGCTCGTGCGCACCAACTTCCCCGAGGTCCCCGACCGCACGGTGCGCCCGGACCAGGTGGAGGAGGAGGTGGCCCGGCTGCGCGATGCCGTGGCCATGGTCACCGACCAGCTGCGCGAGCTGGGCGAGAAGGTGCTGCAGCGGGCCGGCGTGGAGGAGTCGCGCATCTTCGACGCGCAGATCATGATGGCGCAGGACGAGGACTTCCTCTCCGCGGTGGAAGTGCTCATCCGCAACAACCACCTGAGCGCCGAGACCGCGAACGAGTTCAAGGCGCTCGAGCTGCGGGCGCTCTGGTCGAGCTCGGGCAGCGCCCAGCTGCGCGACCGGCTGGCCGACCTGCACGCCATCCAGATCCGCATGCTGAGGGCCCTCCTCGGCCGCGAGATCGACGAGACGTGGGCGGTGCCGGACGACGAGCAGGTCATCGTGGTCGCGCACGAGCTCTCGCCCGGCCTCACGGTGCAGCTCGACCGCGAGCACGTGGTGGGCCTGGTGAGCGAGCAGGGCACCCGCACGTCCCACGCGGCGATCCTGGCGCACTCCCTCGGCATTCCCGCGGTGATGGGTGCGCCCGGTGCGCTCGACCGGATCCCCGAGGGCACCATGGTGCTGCTCGACGGCCAGGCCGGCACGGTCACCGTCGAGCCCACCAACCTGGAGCTCGAGGAGGCCAAGGTCCGCATGAGCCGGCGGCACCGCCTCGAGTTCCAGCTCGAGTCGGTGGTGGGCCAGCCCGCGGTGACCCCCGACGGGTACCGCATCGCGCTCATGAGCAACGTGGACCTGCCCGACGAGATCGAGCCCGCCGTGCGCGTGGGCGCCGAGGGGGTGGGGCTGCTGCGCACCGAGTTCCTGCTGACGGGCCGCGCCGCGCTGCCCACCGAGCAGGAGCAGGTGGACTACTTCCGCCGCGTGAGCCTGGCGTTCCCCGATCACAGCGTCGTGATCCGCAGCTACGACGTGGGCGGCGACAAGTTCCCGGCGGCGTTCCGGATGCCGCAGGAGGCGAACCCGTTCCTGGGGTGGCGCTCCATCCGCGTGTGCCTCGACGAGCCGGAGATCTTCCGCGCGCAGCTGCGCGCCGTGCTGCGCGCGGCGGCCGACCGGAAGATCCAGCTGCTGCTGCCGCTCATCACCACGGTCGACGAGGTGCTGCAGACGCGCGCGATGCTGTCGGAGGAGGCGGAGGGACTGCGGCAGGCGGGCGTGCGCGCGGCGGAGACGCTGCCGGTGGGCGTGATGATCGAGACGCCCGCGGCCACGCTCATCGCCGACCAGCTCGCCGAGGTGAGCGACTTCTTCAGCATCGGCAGCAACGACCTGACGCAGTACACGCTCGCCATCGACCGGGGCAACGCGCGCCTCGCCGACCGCTTCACGCCGCACCACCCGGCGATCCTGCGCCAGCTCGAGATGGTGCTCGCGGCCGGCAAGGCGCGCGGCATCCCGGTCAGCGTGTGCGGCGAGATGGCCTCCGAGCCGCTGAGCGCCGTGCTGCTGCTGGGCATGGGCTGCACCACGCTGAGCGTGGCGCCGCCGGCCATCCCGCTGGTGAAGTGGGTGGTGCGCAGCGTGCCGGTCGCGGCCGCGCGCGCGGCCGCCGCGGCGGTGCGCGAGGCGCGCACCTCGGCGCAGGTGGGCGCCGCCATCCGCGAGGCCATCGCGGGCCACGTGGACCTGCACCTCTTCGAGGCGCCGTCCGCGTTGCCCGGGTCTCCGCGCGGCGTTAGCTTGCCCAGCGATTCCCCGAGACATTGATCGTTCCCTCGTTGGGCCGTCCCCAACCCCTGAGAGACATGGCTTCCACGCACCGTCACGTCTTCACCTCCGAATCCGTCACCGAAGGCCATCCCGACAAGGTGGCCGACGCCATCTCCGACGCCGTCCTCGACGCCATCCTCGCCGACGACCCGAGGGCGCGCGTTGCATGCGAGACGATGGTGACCACGGGCATGGCGATCGTGGCGGGCGAGATCACCACCAGCACCTACGTGCACGTCCCGGACCTGGTGCGGCGCACGCTCGAGCGCATCGGCTACACCGACGCCCAGTTCGGCATCGATGCACATACCTGCGCGGTGCTCTCCTCCATCGACCGCCAGTCGCCCGATATCGCGATGGGCGTGGATCGCGAGGGCGCCGGCGACCAGGGCATGATGTTCGGCTACGCCTGCAACGAGACCGAGGAGCTGATGCCGCTCCCGATCGTGCTGGCGCACCGCATCACCGAGCGCCTCGCCGCGGTCCGCAAGGGCACGGTGGGCCGGCGCGCGGTGCCGTGGCTGCGGCCGGACGGCAAGAGCCAGGTCTCGGTGGAGTACGAGGGCGACCGGCCGGTGGCGGTGAAGACGGTGCTCGTCTCCACCCAGCACGCCGACAGGGTGGCCGGCCGGCAGCTCAAGCAGTCGACGATCCGCGACGCCGTGGTGGAGGAGGTCATCCGTCCGGTGCTCGAGGCCCACGACCTCGACAGCCGTGGTATCAAGTTCCTCGTCAACCCGACCGGCCGGTTCGTGATCGGCGGCCCCCACGGCGACGCGGGGCTCACGGGACGGAAGATCATCGTGGATACGTATGGCGGCATGGCCCGGCACGGCGGCGGCGCCTTCAGCGGGAAGGACCCGTCGAAGGTGGACCGCTCGGCGGCCTACGCCATGCGCTGGGTGGCCAAGAACATCGTCGCCGCGAAGCTCGCGGCGCGGGTGGAGGTGCAGGTCGCGTACGCCATCGGCGTCGCCGAGCCGGTCTCGGTGATGGTGGACACGTTCGGCACCGGGGTAGTACCCGATGTGGAGCTCGAGCGGGCGGTGAGCGAGGTCTTCGACCTCACGCCGCGCGGCATCGCGCAGGCGCTGGACCTGCGCCGGCCGATCTACACGCCGACCTCCGCCTATGGGCACTTCGGTCGGGTGGCGGAGAAGGGGACGTACGAGCCGCTTCCGGCCAACGGCAAGGCTCGCCGTCCCGTGGCAGTCAACCTCTTCACGTGGGAGCGGACCGACCGCGCCCGAGCCCTGCGGGCCGCGGTACGCTAGCTGTTCCCGGGATGGTCTGACGTCGTGATCGAAGTCATCGCCACCGATATCCGCGTCGACCGGCAGAGCAACTCGCCGGTCGTGCTGCTCCGGGAGCGCGCCGGCACGCGCGTGCTCCCGATCTGGATCGGGCCCGCCGAGGCCAACGCCATCGCGATGGAGATGCAGGGCATGAAGGCCCAGCGTCCCCTCACGCACGATCTCTTCAAGCAGGTCCTGCAGGGACTCGGCGGCGAGCTGCGCCGGGTCGTGGTGAGCGCCGTGAAGGAGAACACCTACTTCGCGGAGCTGCACATCAACCGCGGCGACCACGTCTTCCACGTGGATGCCCGCCCCTCCGACAGCATCGCGCTCGCGCTCCGCATGCGCGCGCCGATCTTCGCCGCCGACCAGCTGTTCGAGGACGCCGCCATCGAGACGGGCGATGCGCTGCCCGAGCGTTCCATGGACCCGCAGAGCCTCAAGCAGTACCTGGAGAAACTCGATCCGCAGGACTTCGGCAAGTTCAATCCGTAGGGCGCTCCTCGCCGCGCTCCTGCTGGCACCGGCCGTCCCCCTCGCAGCGCAGGATGCGCGGGTGGACGGCCGGCTCCTGCACGTGCGCGCGCGCGACACCGTCCCGGCCACGGGCACCGTGATGCTGCATCGGGTCTCGCCGTCGGCGCAGGGCGCGATCGACTCGGCGGCCACCCGGGCCGACGGGGGCTACAGCTTCCGCTTCCGGGTCGACTCGCTCGCCCTCTACCTGCTCAGCTCGCGACATCACGGCATCGAGTACTTCTCGCGTCCGCTGCGCATCGTGCGCGGCGCCGTGGACACCACCAGCCTGCTGGTGCACGACACCTCCTCGGTCGCGCCCGTGACGGTGATGGGGCGCTACTGGGTCATCGGCCAGCCCACCGGGGCGGCGCGCCGGCCGGTGCTGGACCTCGCCGCCCTCCGCAACGCCGGCACCCGGACCCGCGTCGGCCGGGACTCGCTCGCGGCGGTCTGGACGATGCCGCTGCCGAAGGGGGCCGCCGACGTCGCGGCGGGAGACGGGGAGTTCTCCCCGGCCGCGATCGAGGCACGTGGCGATTCACTCGCGGTGCTCGCGCCGCTCGTGCCCGGCGATCGCCAGCTCGTGGTGCAGTACACGCTGCCGCTCGAGCGGCGGGTGTCGCTTCCGGTGGGCCCGCCCACCGACAGCCTGGTCGTGCTGCTCGAGCAGCGCGACGCCACCGTGCGCACGGCGGGCTTCGCCGTGACCGACTCGCAGGTCATCGAGAACCGCACCTATCGCCGCTGGGTGGGCGTGCCGCCGACGAGCGGCGTGGTGGAGATCACCTTCCCGCGTGCGTCGGGTGCCGATGTGCTCGGCCCCCTCGTGGCGGCACTCGCGCTCGCGCTAGGCGTGCTGGCGGCGTTCGTGTTCAAGCGCCGCGCGGCGCCCGTGCCGTCGCCGGCCGATCGCGTGAGCCGGCTCGTGGAGGAGATCGCGGGACTCGACGCCGCGTACGCGGGACGCGAGGGCGATGTCGACGCGGAGACGTGGCGCCGCTACCAGGCCGATCGCGCGCGGCTGCGCCACGAGCTCGACGCCGCTCTTGCCATCCGGGGAGCGGAGCGGTAAGCTCACCCCCAGGACAATTGATCGTTGCAGCGAATGGAGCGCTCGGAAGTCCGGTGTGAAACCGGCGCGGCCCCGCCACTGTAACGGGCGAATGCAGTTCCGCTCACGTGCCACTGGGAAACCGGGAAGGCGAGCGGAGACAGCCCGGAGCCAGGAGACCTCTCCATTCGCGCCACCACGTAACCCTCGGGGGAGGGCACGGTGGCGCACTCCGGCCGCCGTGCGTGGCCGTGGTCCGCCCATCACCTCTCCAGGGATGGGCGGTTTCATTTCCGGTACGTTTCGACACCTGCGTCTCGCCTTCGTGGTCCTGCTCGCGGCCTGTGCCGCGCCGCGAGCGTCCGGTCCCATCGCGCTCGCGGGCGATGCCGGCGACACGGTCCGCCTCGCCGCTCCCGCCACGCGCGTCGCGTCGCTGCAACCCACCACCACCGAGCTGCTCTTCGCCATCGGCGCCGGTGAACTCGTCGTCGGGCGCACGACGTGGTGCGACGCACCGGACGCGGCGCTCGCGGTGCCGAGCCTCGGCGACGGGCTCAACCCGAATCTCGAGGCGATCGTCGCCGCCCGTCCCGATCTCGTCCTGCTCTATCCCTCCGCCCTCAACGATGCCGCCGCCGCCCGCCTCGGGGAACTGGGGATCGCCACGCTGCGCCTGCGCACCGATCGGCTTTCCGACGTGCCCCGCCTCGCACGGCTGCTCGGGCACGCCACCGGCCGTCACGCGGCGGGCGACAGCGTCGCCGCGCGGTTCGAGCGCGACCTCGCCGCCGCCACCGCGACCCGCAGCGACGGACCCTCCGTGTTCATCCTCGCCTGGGACCAGCCGCTCACCACGATCGGGGCGGGCAGCTTCCTGAGCGAGGTGGTGCAGCGTGCCGGCGGGCGCAACGTCTTCGCCGAGCTCGCGAGCGCCTCGGCGCCGGTGAGCCTCGAGGCCGTCACCGCACGCGATCCGTCGCTGGTGCTCGTGCCGTCCGCCGGGTTGCGCGACACCGTCATCCGGCCGGAGTGGAATGCGGTGCGCGCGTTCCGCGAGCGGCGACTCATCCACGTCACCGGGTCGGAGTACCTGCGGCCCACGCCGCGCGCCCCCGACGCGGTGCGCGCGCTCGCGGCCCGGCTGGCGGCGCCGCGATGAAGCCGGGCGCGCCGGTCCTGCTCACGCTGGTGGTGGTCGGCGCCGTGGTGGTCGGATTGCAGAGTGGCGCCACCTGGCTCGCGCCGAGCGAGGTGATCGCCGGGCTGTCGGACCCGCTGGCGCCGGGGGCGGCGATCGTGCGCGGCCTTCGCCTGCCGCGCGTGCTGCTCGCCTTCCTCGTGGGCGGCAGCCTTGCCGTGACGGGCGCGGCGCTGCAGGCGCTCGTGCGCAATCCGCTCGCCGATCCCTACCTCCTCGGCATCTCGGGCGGCGCGGGACTTGGCGCCGTCATCGCGATGGCGCTGGGACTGGGCGGCGTCTTCGCCGTGCCGCTCGCGGCGTTCGCCGGCGCGCTCGCCGCCGTGGCGCTCGTGTATCGGCTCAGCGCCGTCGGCGGCCGGCCGCTCGACACCAACGTGCTGCTGCTCTCGGGCGTCGTGATCGGCGCGTTCACCGGCGCCGTGATGAGCGGCATCCTCGCCGTGTCCGACGCGTCGCAGCTGCGCTCGGCGGTGAACTGGCTCCTCGGCGGGTTCGGCTCCGCGGGCTGGTCCACCGTCCTCGCCTTCGCCGCCTATGCGGCGCTGCCGCTCGCGCTGCTCTGGTCCACCGGCCGGGCGCTCGACCTCCTGACGCTCGGCGACGAGCCCGCCCTGCACCTCGGGGCCGACGTCGAGCGCACCAAGCGCATCGCCTACTTCTGCGCCTCGCTCCTCACCGCGGCGAGTGTGGCGGCGTGCGGCATCGTGGGCTTCGTGGGCCTGGTGGTGCCGCACGCCATCCGGCGCGTCGCCACGCCGCTCCATCGGGGGCTGCTGCCGATGGCGTTCCTGGCCGGCGGCTCGTTCCTCGTGCTCGCCGATGCCGTGGCCCGCACCGTCGTGCGGCCGATCGAGCTGCCCGTGGGCGTCGTGACCGCGCTGGTGGGCGTGCCGGTGTTCGCGGCCCTGCTGCGGAAGTCGCTCCGATGATCCTCGAGGCGGCGGGTGTCGTGGTGCGCTATCCGGGCGCGACGGACGACGCGCTCGCGGGCGTGTCGCTCGCGCTCGGGGCGGGGGAGATCGTCTCGGTCGTGGGCCCCAACGGCGGCGGCAAGAGCACGCTGCTGCGTGCCCTGCTGGGAATCCAGCCGCTTCGCGCCGGGCAGGTGCGCCTCCTGGATCGTGACCTCGCCGCGTGGTCGCGCGCCGAAGTGGCGCAGCAGGTGGGCGTGGTGGTGCAGCAGGAGGAACCCGCACCGGGCCTGCGCGTCACCGATGCGGTGCTGTTCGGGCGGTATGCGCGGCTGAGTCCGCTCGCGGCGCCCTCGGCGGCGGATCACGCCGCCGTGCACCGCGCGCTCGAGCGCGCCGACGTCGTGCACCTGCGCGACCGGTTCGTCACCCAGTTGTCGGGCGGCGAGTGGCAGCGCGTGCGGCTGGCACGCGCACTCGCGCAGGAGCCTCGTGCCCTCGTGCTCGACGAGCCCACGTCGGCGCTCGACGTGCGGCACGAGATGGAACTGTTCGAGCTCGTCGCCGCGCTGCGCGCCGAAGGCCTCGGCTGCCTCGTCATCACCCATCGCCTCAACCTCGCCGCCCGCTACGCCGACCGGCTCGTCCTCCTGCACCGGGGGCGGGTGGTGGCCGAAGGCACGCCGACCGGCGTCCTCGTGCGCGAGCGATTGAGCGACGTCTTCGAGTGGCCGGTCGCCGTCACCACCTGGTGCGACGGCGCCCCCCAGGTCGTTCCGCTCCGTCCGGGAGAGGAACAGCAATCAGCCGCGGGCCCGCGCCCGCAGGAACCGGAGTCCAAGTGAAGTCCCGTCTCATCGTCATCGCCGGGCTCCTCGCCGCCTCGCTTCCCGCCGGCCGCGCAGCCGCCCAGGTGGCCGACACCACGCGCCTGCCCGACCTCGAGACCACCGGCACGCGCCTGCCCGCGGCCGATGGCGGCAACGTGGCGAGCGAGGGCATCCTGACCCGGCGCGAGATCGAGCAACGCACGCTGCGCTACGTCACCGACGCCCTCCGCGACCAGCCCGGCGCGTCGCTGGTGCAGCCGGGCCCGGTGGGGAGCCAGGCGTCGCTGTTCCTGCGCGGCGGCAACAGCGACTACGTGAAGGTGCTGGTGGACGGCATCCCGATGAACCAGCCGGGCGGGCTGTTCAACTTCGCCAACCTCACCACGGACAACAT
>DASUOW010000001.1:0-4064 GCA_036276435.1 Gemmatimonadales bacterium | reverse complement strand
CTGGAAGCGCTGGTCGACGGCGAGGTCGAAGCCGCCGCTCCGGGCCGCGGCCGCGAAGGCGCGGAACTCCAGTGCCTTCACCTGCAGGTCGATGCCGAGGCGGCGATATTGCTCCTGCGCGATCGTGGCCGCGAGCCGCCGCGCGAGGCTCGAGGTGGGGACGATGATCGTGAGCGTGAGCGGCCGGCCGTCACGCTCGAGGATGCCGTCGCCGTCGCGATCGACGAAGCCGCGGGCGGCGAGGATCTTCCGTGCCTCGTCGGGGCGATAGGGCGGCGCCGCGGGAGCGAACGGCGACACCCACACCGCCGAGGCCACCGGGACCGAGGGCACCTTCGCATAGTCGCCGTAGATCGCCTTCGTGAGCGTGAGGCGGTCGAGGCCCAGCACCAGGGCGCGGCGCACCTCGCGGTCGGTGAGCAGCGGATGCGCCTGCGTCGTGTCGTCCGGGTTGCGCTGGTTGAACCAGATGAACGCGATCGACATCGACGGCAGCCGCGCGATCCGCAGGTCGGGCCGCGCCGCGAGGCGCGGTGCCTCGCTCACCGGCGGCACGAGGTCCTCGATCACGTCCGCCTCGCCCGAGAGCACGAGGTTGAGCCGCGCCTCGTGCTCGGTGGCGTAGCGGAAGATCATCCGCGGCACCGTGGGCCGGCCCAGGAAGAAGTCGGGCACCGCCTCGATCTCGGTGAACTGCGCCGGCACGCGCCGCACGAAG
The DNA here is from genome assembly GCA_036276435.1 of Gemmatimonadales bacterium. GTDB lineage: Bacteria > Gemmatimonadota > Gemmatimonadetes > Gemmatimonadales > GWC2-71-9 > JAGGAG01. The sequence continues at coordinate 3,346 of DASUOW010000001.1, read as the reverse complement.
CGGTACGGGCCGTTGCCCACCGGCTGCTGCGCGAACGCCGAGGTGGCGAGGCTGTCGGGCGGCAGGCTCGCGAGCAGGTGCGCCGGCAGGACCAGCACGTGGTACGTGGCGTCGTAGAGCTGCTCGGGATAGGCGCGGCTGAAGCGGATGGTGAAGCGGCGCTCGCCGTCGGCCGTCACCGACTCGACGTCGCGGAGCAGTCGCGCGAGCGTCGGCACCAGCTTCGGGTTGCGGGCCCGCTCGAAGCTGAACAGCACGTCGCGCGTGGTGACGGGCGTGCCGTCGTGCCAGCGGGCGCGCGGGTCGAGCTCGAAGACGAGGGTGCGGCCGTCCGTCCGGGACCAGCGCGCCGCCAGTTCCGGCACCGCGGCCTTGTCGCCGTGGCTCGTGCCGGCGAACCGTCCCAGGTGCAGGAAGAGCAGGTCGGCGACGCGCGACGCCTCGACGGACGTGGTGAGGGTGGGCACGGGCAGCTGCACGTCCTCACCCGTCGCGATCACCAGGGCGTCGCGCGCGGGCGCCTGTGCCCCGAGGACGGCGGGCAGGAGGGCAAGCGCGAACGACAGCGCGAACGGATGGCACCGGCGCATCGAGGTCCCGGGGTGCATCGAGGAAGCGAACGGGAGATGCGGGCGCGTCTCGCGCCCCGCTGAAGTATAGGAATGCGGTGGGCGCGCGTGCAGAGGGCTCAGCGGTCCCAGGTCCAGGCGGGATCGCTGAAACGGGCGGCGTGCGCCGTGGCGGCGCCGAGCACCGCCTCCTCCTCCTGGAACACCCGCCACCCCGCACGCCACGTGCGCGCCGCCTCGGCCACCGCGCACGCGGCCTCGTCGAACGACACCGACCGCCGCAGCACCTCGGACAGCGAGCGGGAGCGCGTGAGCTGGGCGGGGCCGACGGCGAGGTCGGTCACGAGGTGCTGGTCGCCGTCGAGGAGGAGCGAGCCGTGCTGCAGCAGCGCGCCGCCCTCGCGCAGCTGGGCGCTGCCGACGAGCTTGTCGCCCGCCACGAGCAGCTCGCCACCCACCGCCCCGGCGAAGCAGGCGCCCGCCGCGAGGCCGGGTGCGCGCGCGGGGTCCCGGGCCAGTTCCACGTCGGCGCCCAGTCGCCGCACCGCGGCGGCCAGCATCGCGTGGATGTCGAGGTAGGCCTCGCGCAGCCCGCCGAAGGCGTCGAGCGGTGCCGTGATGGAATAGGTGAGCTCGTGGGCGTGCCACACGGCGCGCCCCCCGGTGGGGCGCCGCACGGTGTCGAGCCCGAGCGCCTCGATGCGCGCCCGGTCGTATCGGCGTCCGGCGGGCTCGTGCCGCCCGAACGAGAGGCACGACGGCGACCAGCGGTACAGCCGGAGGACCATCGCGCCCGTCCGCCGCGCCCGGTCGAGCAGCGCGGCGTCGAGCGCCATGTTGTGCCAGCCCGGCCGGGGCAGGGGGTCGAGCCAGAGGAAGGCCATCATGCGCCTACCTCAGGCGAATTCCTCCATCCCGACGCAGGTGCAGATGAGGTGGCGGTCGCCGTACGCGCTGTCGATGCGGCCCACCGTGGGCCACACCTTGAGCTCGCGCACCTGGTGCGACGGGAACGCCGCCGCCTCGCGGGCGTACGGACGGTCCCAGCCGTCGGCGATGACCTGCTCTAGCGTGTGCGGCGCGTTGGTGAGGACGTTGTTCTCGCGCGGCGCGCGGCCCTCCTCCACTGCCCGGATCTCCTCGCGGATGGCGATGAGCGCGTCGCAGAAGCGGTCGAGCTCCTCCTTCGACTCGCTCTCCGTCGGCTCCACCATGAGCGTGCCCGGCACCGGGAACGACACCGTCGGCGGGTGGAACCCGAAGTCGATCAGCCGCTTCGCGATGTCCTCCACGTCGATGCCGGCCGTGGCCTTGAAGGGCCGCACGTCGATGATGCACTCGTGCGCCACGAGGCCGCTGCGGCCGCTGTAGAGCAGCTCGAAGTGGCCCTGCAGCCGGCGGGCGACGTAGTTGGCGTTGAGGATCGCCACCTTCGTCGCCTCGGCGAGGCCGTCGTAGCCCAGCAGGTTGATGTACGCCCAGCTGATCGGCAGGATGCCCGCGCTGCCCCAGGGCGCGGCCGAGATGGCGCCGCAGGTCTGGCTGTGGCCGAGCGGCACCACGGGGCTGTCCGGAAGGAAGGGCGCGAGGTGCTCCGCCACGCCGATGGGGCCCATGCCCGGGCCGCCGCCGCCGTGCGGGATGGCGAATGTCTTGTGCAGGTTCAGGTGGCACACGTCGGCGCCGAAGTCGCCGGGGCGGCAGAGGCCCACCTGCGCATTCATGTTGGCGCCGTCCATGTACACCTGGCCGCCGTGCTCGTGGACGATGCGGCAGATCTCCCGGATGCCCGACTCGAAGACGCCGTGCGTGCTCGGGTAGGTCACCATCAGCGCCGCGAGCGTCTTCGCGTGCTGCGCCGCCTTGGCGCGCAGGTCGGCGATGTCCACGTTGCCGCGCTCGTCGCTCTTCACCGGCACCACCGTCATGCCCGCCATCACGGCACTCGCAGGGTTGGTGCCGTGCGCCGACATCGGGATCAGGCACACGGTGCGCTGCGTGTCGCCGCGCGAGTGGTGGTACGCGCGGATCGTCATCAGGCCCGCGTACTCGCCCTGCGAGCCGGCGTTGGGCTGCAGCGACACCCGGTCGAAGCCCGTGATCTCGGCCAGCTGGTACTCGAGCTGCCGGAACAGCTCGGCGAAGCCCTGCGCCTGGTCCCGCGGCGCGAAGGGGTGGATGCGGTTGAAGCCGCGCCAGCTGATCGGCATCATCTCGCTCGTGGCGTTGAGCTTCATGGTGCAGCTGCCGAGCGGGATCATGGCGTGGCACAGCGAGAGGTCGCGCGACTCGAGGCGCTTGATGTAGCGCAGCATCTCGGTCTCGGAGTGGTACTTGTGGAACACCGGGTGCGTCAGGTAGGCGCTCGCCCGGGTCATCGCCTCGGGGATCGCGCGCGCGGCCTGCACGCCGATGTCGTCCAGCATGAACGGCAGCGTCTCGTTGAGCGAGAAGATCGTGATCAGGTCGGCCACGTCGCCGAGCGAGGTGGTCTCGTCGAGCGCGATGCCGAGCCGGGTGGGCGAGAGCACGCGCAGGTTGATCTTCCGCGAGCGCGCCGCGTCCACGACGCGGGGCAGGGCCCAGCGCTCGAGCTCCACGCAGAGCGTGTCGAAGAAGTGATCGTGCACGATCCGGTAGCGCAGCCGGCGGAGCGCGTTCGCCAGGATCACGGCGCGCGCGTGGGTCCGCTCGGCGATGCGGCGGAGGCCGTCGGGGCCGTGGTACACGGCGTACATGCTCGCCATCACGGCGAGGAGCACCTGCGCCGTGCAGAC